>NZ_JBYCKR010000257.1:0-2812 GCF_057473505.1 Acidithiobacillus sp. TH-A35
CGATGGAAAAATTTTTCTGCGACAGGCGGGTGTAGTGGCGCAGCACCTCCAGTTCCGACGGGTTGGGCAGGTTTAGGGGCATCCTCCGCAGTAGCTCCGCCGGAATATCGGACGGCAACTCCACCGCCGGAAAATGGTGATCGTGATCGAAAATAGAATCGCTCATAAGGTCTCCAGCACAGAGGTCAGGGCGTCGCAATAGGCCAGCAGATCAGCCTCTTCCAGCAATTCTGTGGTGCAGACCAGCAGATCGCCAGCTTCCCCCATCCCCCAGTCAGAAAGCGGGAGTCCCGCCAGCAGACCGTGGCCCAGCAGCGCATCCCGCACCGCCACGGCAGCATGTGGCAGACGCAGCACAAACTCGTGGAAGAAAGGCCCGCCATAAGGCAGGCTCACCCCCGGCACGACCGTCAACAGTTCCCGCAGCCGCACGGCACGTTCATGGCAAAGCACCGCCGTCCGCTGCAAGCCGTGCCCGCCCAGCGTCGCCATGTGGATGGTCGCCGCCGTCACCATCAGGCCCTGATTGGTGCAGATGTTGCTCGTCGCCTTACCACGGCGGATGTGCTGCTCCCGCGCCTGCAAGCTCAGACAAAAGCCCTCACGGCCCTGCCCGTCCACGGTTTTGGCGACCAGTCGCCCAGGCAACTGGCGCACGTGGGCCTTGCGGCAGGCGAGAAAACCAAAGTAAGGCCCGCCGCCGCTCAGGGGAATCCCCAGCGGCTGCCCCTCGCCCACCGCTATATCCGCACCCTCTGTACCCCAATCTCCCGGCGCCTTCAGCATAGCGAGAGCGAGCGGATTGACCACGGCTATGGCCAGCAGGCCATGGGCATGGGCCCAGTCGGTCAGCGCATCCACGGACTCCAGCAAACCCAGGGCGTTGCTCTGGGGAATAATCAGCGCCGCCGCATCCCCTGCCTCCGCAGGCAATATCAGGGTGCCCGTAGCACGGTCATAAGGAACGCTCACCAAACGGATGTTTTGCAGGCCCAGCACGCTGTCCAGCACCCGCCGCCAGCCCGGCAGCAGGTTCTCCGGCACCAGAATGGATTTGTCGCCGCCCTGAATCCGCAACGCCATCAGGCAGGCCTCGGCCAACCCCGAGGCCCCGTCGTAGAGGGAAGCATTACTCACCTCCAGCCCTGTCAGCCGCGTGATAAAACCCTGATACTCATAGATGACCTGCAGCGTGCCCTGGCTGGCTTCCGGCTGATACGGCGTATAGGCGGAATAAAACTCGCCGCGCCCGGTAATTTCCCAGACAATGGCCGGGATGTGGTGGGCATAGGCGCCACCGCCCGTAAAACAGCGCAGCGGCGCGTTGCTTAGGGCACGTTCCTCCAGTTCGCGTTGCAGGGCCATCTCCGACAGCCCTTCGGGCAAGACCATGTCATGCACTTGCAAAGCCGGCGGAATTTCATCAAAAAGCTGGTCGAGGCTGTCAACGCCAACGGCGGCCAACATCACCGCCGTCTCCAACCCATCGTGGGGAATATAGGGCATTTACTTAAGACTCCGCTAATTTACCATAAGCCGCCGCATCCAGGAGTCCGGCACAGGCCGCTGCGTCGGCCTCCACCACCATAATCCAGCCCTGACCATAAGGGTCTTCATTGAGCCACTGCGGGTTATCCCCCAGCCCGTCATTACGCTCCACCACCGTGCCATCGAGCGGCGCATACAAATCCGCCGCCGCCTTGACCGACTCCAGCACGCCGCAGACTTCGCCACCATGAATCGCCTTACCGGCATCAGGCACCTCCACATACACCAGATCCCCCAGCAATTCCTGGGCATGATCGGTAATCCCTACCCGGTAGCGTCCGCCCCCCAGGTCTTCGACCCACTCATGGGTATCGCTGTAACGCAACGTCTCCGGAATCTTGCTCATGCCTCACGCTCCTCAGGAAAAGAAAAAGTTGCCACGCCTTTCCGCCAGAAAGGCGGCTTTACCACCAGCGCCGGACGCCGCGCCCCGCGCACCACAACGGCGCATGCGGCCATCGGCTCCAGCGCCGCATCCACGCGGGCCAGCGCGATACCGCACTGCAGGCTGGGCGAGAAAATACCGCTGGTGACCACCCCACAAGGCTGCCCCGCCGCATTTTCCACCACATAACCATGCCGGGGAATGCCTTCGCGCATCGCCAAGCCGATGAGTTTGGCACCACCGCCTGCGACCAACTGCGCCTCCAGCGCCACCCGCCCCAGAAAATCCCGCTCTGCAGCACGCAAATCCACCGTCCAGGCCAGATTACTCGCATAAGGCGAAACCGCCGTCGTCATATCCTGACCGTAAAGATCCAGCCCCGCCTCCAGACGCAGACTATCTCGCGCCGCCAACCCGGCTGGCCGCACCCCGGCAGCCACCAGCCGATCCGCCAGGCCCGGTAACAAAGTATTCGCAGCGATAATTTCGACACCATCTTCGCCGGTATAACCCGTGCGCCCGACGAAGAAATCGCCCCGCTCCAGCGCGTGAAAAACCGGCAACTCCGCCAATGCGGACATGCCCAACACCGTCGCCGCCATCGCCCGCGCTGTGGGGCCCTGCACCGCCAGAATCCCCAGATCCGGCCGCTTCTGCAGGGTCACCTGCCAGCCGTGGGCATCCACAAGGGCCTGCAGGTGCGCCGTGTCCGCCTCCGCCCCGCCCGCATTCAGCACAATCCGATACCTACCGTCTCCACGATGATAGACAATCAGATCGTCAATAATCCCGCCATCGCCTTGCAGCATCGTGCTGTACAGCGCCTTACCCGGCACCGCGTCCAGCTTCGCCACATCGTTGGCCAAGGCGTAGCGCAGC
>NZ_JBYCKR010000258.1:0-4162 GCF_057473505.1 Acidithiobacillus sp. TH-A35
CCCATAAAAAATGGCAGCCGGAGAGCGACCCCTTCGCGCCGGTGCAGCCATTGCCGAATATCCACGGCGAGATCGCCGCGCGCTACAGCCATGTCCCTGAAGCGCCGCCATCGTCCACGGCGGACCAGCAACTCTGGGAGGAGATCCCCCATACCGCAGTCACCTTGGAAATCCGCAAAGGCTGCCTGTACTGCTTCTTCCCGCCCTTGCAAGTGACGGAACATTATCTGTACCTGCTCAGCGCGGTCGAACACAGCGCCACCGAACTCAATATGCCGGTGGTCATCGAGGGTTATGCGCCGCCCAGCGATCCACGGGTGGAGAAGCTGCTCGTCACCCCCGACCCTGGGGTCATCGAGGTCAATATCCATCCTTCCACGCACTGGCAGGAGATGGTGGAAAAGACCACGGCCATCTATGACGATGCCCACGCCTGTCGGCTGACCGCCGAAAAATTCATGCTGGATGGGCGCCATACCGGCACCGGCGGCGGCAATCACATGACGCTCGGCGGCGCGACCCCCGGCGACAGTCCCTTTTTGCGCCGCCCCGATCTGCTACAGAGCCTGATCACCTACTGGCAGCATCACCCAGCCCTGTCTTATTTTTTCAGCGGCATGTTTATCGGCCCCACCAGTCAATCACCGCGGGTGGATGAGGCGCGCCATGAGGCCCTCTACGAGCTGGAGATCGCTTTTGCTCAGGTGCCGCCCGGTATCGTGCCCCAGCCGTGGCTGGTGGACCGTCTCTTCCGCAATCTGCTGGTGGACATTACCGGCAACACCCATCGCGCCGAAATCTGTATCGACAAGCTCTATTCACCGACCGGGTCCGCCGGCCGACAGGGGCTGGTGGAACTGCGCGCCTTCGAGATGCCGCCCCACGCCCGCATGAGTCTGGTGCAGCAACTGCTGGTGCGCAGCCTCTTGCTGCGTTTCTGGGAAGATCCTTATCATCATGAACTGGTGCGCTGGGGGACCACGCTGCATGACCGTTTCATGCTACCCCATTACGTCTGGGAGGATCTCCGCGACGTTTGCGCGGACCTACAGGAACACGGCATTGCTTTCGATCTGGAATGGCTGGCGCCTTTCTCTGAGTTCCGCTTTCCGCAGCACGGTCATGTCCGGGTTGGCGAGATCGACATCGAACTGCGTGCCGCCATTGAACCCTGGCATGTTCTCGGCGAAGAGATGTCGGGCAGCGGTACGGCGCGCTACGTGGATTCCTCGATTGAACGGCTGCAGGTGCGGGTGACGGGTATGACCCCGGGGCGCCATGTGCTCGCCTGCAATGGACGGTGGGTGCCGTTGCGGGCCACCCGTGCCCATGATACGCAGGTGGCCGGGGTACGCTATCGTGCCTGGCAGCCGCCGTCCGCGCTGCACCCCACCATTCCGGTGCACACGCCACTGACTTTTGATCTGATCGACACCTGGAACGGGCGTAGTATGGGCGGCTGCACCTACCATGTCATGCATCCCGGGGGACGTAACTCAGAGGCCTTTCCGGTCAACGCCTGGGAAGCGGAGGCACGGCGCCAGAGCCGTTTCACCACCACCGGGCACAGTCAGGGTCCGCAGCCGGATGCGATCATGTCGGGTCCCAGCGAGAGCCTCTTCGTGCCCACCGGCAGTGGTGAACACCTCTGGCTACCACCTTATGCGGAAGATCAGCCGGATTATCCCCACACCCTGGACCTGCGTATGGTAAGGTCCACGGCACCAGGCTGAAGGACGGCAGCGAATATGGCACGTTTCCTGCTAAATAAACACTGATCATGGTCATATGATCACTCCTCCTCAAGTGGCTTCCAGGGCGGTCCTCCCGCCCTTTTTTTGTCCGCAAGCCGATCAAATTTCTATACATCAAGTAAAAACAGCCCAGTACCAAACAGCGCCAGCCCCGAGCCACCCGTCAAACCAGAGGGATAAGACACCGTCATTGCACTGGCACCCTCCGTGATTCTGCACCATACTTGTGCAACGGGCGCACCATTCCAACGCGATGGGTTCATGGCGATTCCACTCCGTCATCCCCATCGCGAAACGGCAGACGGTCGGAGCCGCAAGCGCCAAACTGGCACAGGAAATGCTAGTTTCACGGTGCATCCGGGGGTCCTCACCATAAGCGAACCCCAACGACCGAAGCGGGTCCAAGTAATTGCAAACGCGGCAGCGCCGCAAGGAGTGGCAAATGGCGTTATTCGACCGTTACCAGGAGCGTTTTCTGCAACAGCAGGAAGTCACCTTTTCCATCGATGCCTATCTCGATCTCTGCGCGCGTGAGCCCATGGCTTATGCCACCGCCGCCGAGCGGATGCTGGCAGCCATCGGCGAGCCGCAGGTGCTGGACACCCAGACCGATCCCCGGCTGTCACGTATTTTCATGAACCGCAAGCTGCTCACCTACCCCGCCTTCAAGGACTTCTACGGTATTGAAGATGTCGTAGAAAACCTCGTCGCCTATTTCCGCCACGCGGCACAGGGCTTGGAAGAGCGCAAGCAGATTCTCTATCTGCTCGGCCCGGTGGGGGCGGCCAAGTCCTCTCTGGCGGAACGTCTGAAGAGCCTGATGGAGCAATACCCCGTCTACTGCCTCGCCGCCCATGGCAAGGTATCGCCGCTCTTCGAGTCGCCGCTGGGGCTCTTCGATCGGGATGAAGATGGTCCGGTATTGGAGGATCGCTTCGGCATCCCCCGCCGCGCCCTCAATGGCGTGATGTCCCCCTGGGCGGCCAAACGGCTGCGCGAGTTCGGCGGTGACGTCCGCAAATTCACCGTCCACCGCCTGATGCCGTCCCAGTTGCACCAGATCGGCATCACCAAGGTGGAGCCGGGCGACGAGAACAATCAGGATATCTCCAGCCTCGTCGGCAAGGTGGACATCCGCAAGCTGGAAGACTTCTCCCAGGACGATCCCGACGCTTATTCCTATGCGGGCGGCCTCAACGTCGCCACCCAGGGTGTGCTGGAGTTTGTCGAGATGTTCAAGGCGCCCATCAAGATGCTCCACCCCTTGCTGACGGCAACCCAGGAAGGCACCTACAATGGCACCGAAGGCTTCGGCGCCATGCCCTTCCAGGGCATCATCCTGGCCCACAGCAACGAATCGGAGTGGTCCGCCTTCCGCAATAACAAGCGCAACGAGGCTTTCCTCGACCGTGTCTACATCGTCAAGGTGCCCTATTGCCTGCGCGTCACGGAAGAGACGCAGATCTACCACAAGCTCCTCGAAAGCAGTGCCCTCAACGCCGCCCCCTGTGCCCCCGATACCATGGACATGCTGGCGCGCTTCTCCGTCCTCAGCCGCCTCAAAGAGCCGGGCAACAGCAGCTTGTGGTCGAAGATGGAGGTCTATGACGGTAAGTCCCTCAAGGACAAGGACCCCAAGGCCAAAAGTCTGCAGGAATACCGTGACGCGGCCGGTGTGGACGAGGGCATGGACGGCATTTCCACCCGTTTCGCCTACAAGATCCTGTCCCGTACCTTCAACTTCGACAGCGACGAGGTGGCCGCCAACCCTGTGCATCTTCTGCATGTGCTGGAAACTCAGGTCCGTGCCGAGCAGTTCCCGGCAGAACTGGAGTCCCGCTATCTCGCCTTCCTCAAGACCGAGCTGGCCCCCCGTTATGCCGAGTTCCTTGGCCTGGAAATCCAGAAGGCCTATCTGGAGAGTTACGGCGATTACGGCCAGAATCTCTTTGACCGCTACATCCAGTATGCCGATTTCTGGCTGCAGGATACGGAGTTCCGTGACCCCGATACCGGGCAGCTCATGGACCGCAGCCTGCTCAACGAAGAACTGGAAAAGATCGAGAAACCGGCGGGCATCGCCAACCCCAAGGATTTCCGCAACGAAGTAGTGAACTTCGTGCTGCGGGTCAAGGCGTCCAACGACGGCGTCAGCCCAGCCTGGACCAGTTATGAGAAGCTGCGCGCGGTCATCGAGAAGAAGATGTTTGCCAATACGGAGGATCTATTGCCGGTAATTTCTTTCGGCAAGAAGAGCTCCTCCGACGATGAGCGCAAACATCAGGACTTCGTCGCGCGGATGACCTCCAAGGGCTACACCGAAAAGCAGGTACGCCTGCTGGTGGACTGGTATATGCGTTATCGCAAGCATCATTAGGGGCACCAGGCCGTCACGGAAAAGAGTAACG
>NZ_JBYCKR010000259.1:0-5629 GCF_057473505.1 Acidithiobacillus sp. TH-A35
GCGACCCAGCTACCTGTCGCCAACGACTGGCCCGCTATGCCCGGGCCGGGGTGAATCGCCTGATTTTGGCCGTGGGTGCCGGGATGGTCCCCAGCCAAATCACCCAGCGCTCGTTGCGCTTGCTCGCCGACGAGGTGTTGCCTGCTCTGCGCGGTCCTTACCCCCACTGATGCAGGTGCTGGTCACTGGCGCGGCGGGACATACGGCGGCAGCTCTGCTTCCCGCCCTGCTCGCCCGGCCCGATATCCACCGGGTCATCGCACTGGATCGTCGGGCACCCGCAATGCAGCATCCACACCTGCATTACCTGCCTTTGGACATCTGCGATCCGCGGCTTGTCGAGCACCTGAGCGGCGTGGATTGTGTCATCCATCTCGCCTTTATAGTGCTGAGTCCGCGCCTCGGGCCGCAACGGCGCTGGCGTGAGGAGATGCGCCGGATTAACCTCGATGGCAGTCAGCATCTGTTCCGTGCGGCGGCAAATGCCGGTGTACCGCAAGTCATCTATTCCAGCAGTGTGGCGGCTTATGGCGCCTGGCCGGACAACCCGGTTCCCATTGCCGAAAGCCAGCCTTGTCGGCCTGTGCCGGGGTTCGCCTATAGTGAAGACAAGGCTGCACTGGAGCAATGGCTGGATGTGTTCACGACCAGCCAGAAGAAAACCGTTGTTTCCCGCCTGCGCCTGCACGCCATTATCGGCTCTCATGGGCAGGCCTTGGTGAATGAGATTGCGACGAGCCCTTACGGACTACGTCTACTCAACCCGGACTTGCCCATCCAGTGCCTCCACCAAGACGATGCGGTCACCGCGCTGCTTGCAGCACTAAGTTATGGACAGGGTGGTATCTTCAATATTGCGGCACCCGATCCCATCCCCTGGTCCAGCATTCCCCGCCGCTGGCAGCTACCACTTTCCCCCAGGCAACTGCACCGGGTACATACCTGGCTACGCCCTTTTAGTACTGGCCTCGGCGATCCCGGCTGGCTGCAAGTGCTGGAAAACCCACTGATTGTCGATATTACCCACGCCCAAAAGGCACTCGGGTGGCGTCCCCGTTATGATGTACGCCGCAGCGTCGCCCAGGTGCGCGATACTGGTGGGCAGAGTCCAATACGCCCTTGGAGCGGCTGAGCGTCCGTGGCAGAATGGCTCATGAACTTCGCTCAACGTGTCCCCGCGCCGGCTCAGATTCAGCGTCATCATGATGCTTTGGTCAATCGGCTCAGCCAGCACAGCGGTAACTATCGGGACCCCGTCCAGACGGTTCCGTGGGAGAGCCTCGACGCGGAAACGGCCTGGCTCCCAGAAGAATTGCTATCACTGTACGGATTGCCCGAATATGTGCAATTGAGCCCAGAGGAACGCATTCGCCTCTCCCAAGTCGAGTTCGTCTCTTTCTGCGAGCTGGGGCTGTGGCTGGAGGCGCTGTTCATCCAACGCCTGGGCGCAAACTCGCTCCAGGAGATGTACCGCGACCCGGTCAGCTATCACTATCAGCTTCATGAACTGCGGGAGGAGGTGGGGCACAGCCTCATGTTTCTGGAATTACAGCGACGTTCGCAACGCCCATTTATGACCCCGTTGAGCGCCCGCCCGCCCTTGGCGCGTCTTTTCGCTCGCTACGCGCCCGAGGGCTCGGCCGCTTTTTGGGCAACCATCCTTATCGGCGAGAATGTACCGGATCGCATGAACCGCCTGATCTTCGCCCACAAAGAACTACCCGCTGCCGTGCTGGCTATCACGCATGTTCACATGCGCGAAGAAGCGCGCCATATGGCCTTCGCCCGCACCACCATTCAGATGCGCAGCCAAGCCATGAACCGTGTGAAAAAACACCTGATCAGTCCGGTTTTGCGCGAGGTTTTCCGCCAGTTTCTGCGGACCTGCTTCTTTCCATCCGAACAGGTCTATGCGGCGGCCGGGTTGAGCGATCCACGAATCTGGGCAAGGCGCGCGCGCCACAACCCACATCGTATTCATCTTATGAATCAGTGTGCAGCACCCAGTCGCGATTTTCTGCGTACGCAAGGCTTTGCCTTGTGAACGGCCGTTTCCTGTTATAGTTAGAAAGTTATGGAGAATAAAATGCGATTCCATCCTGGAACTATCCTCGCTTCCCCCGACGCGCAAGCCATCTTCGAATCTGGAAAAATTGATCCGCAGGAACTGCTCCGTCATCACGTCTTGGGCGAGTGGGATGAGGCTATGGAAGAAGACTTAATTGAAGCCAGTGAAAAGGCCATTCGCGACGGCGGGGCGGTCGTTAGTACCTGGCAGGTAAGCGGGTATACAATCTGGATTCGTACCGATGCTGGTCGGGAAACCACTATTATTGACGTTCCACTCGACTCCTGAGGTGTGCCATGGCGGTATTGCAGATTGCGACCCAGCCCTTTGCCGATCAACGCCCCGGCACCTCGGGGCTGCGTAAAAAGGTCAAGGTGTTCCAGCAGCCGCACTATCTCGAAAATTTTGTTCAATCCATCTTCAATGCCATTCCTGATCGCGCCGGGGAAACCCTTGTTCTTGGTGGCGACGGACGTTTTTATAACCGTGAAGCCATACAGATCATCCTCCGGATGGCTGCAGCGAATGGCTGGGGCAAAGTCATTGTCGGACGGGGCGGACTCTTCTCCACACCCGCCGTCTCTACAGTCATCCGCGCGCGGAGTGCTCACGGCGGCATTATCCTCAGCGCCTCCCATAATGCCGGGGGGCCTGACCACGACTTTGGCATCAAGTACAATACGGCCAACGGCGGACCCGCGCCGGAAAAGATCACCGATGCCATCTGGGCTGCCAGTAAATCCATCCAGGGTTATCAGATTCTGGAGAGCGCGGATGTCGATATCGACCATGACGCGAAGTTTTTGCTGGGTGAGATGCAGGTAGAAGTCTGCGACCCGGTAGCCGAGTATGCAGAACTGATGGCCCGCATTTTTGATTTTGACGCGCTGGGACGGCTCTTGCAGGGGACTTTCCGGATGCGTTTTGACGCGATGCACGCCATTACCGGTCCCTATGCCCACGAGATTTTTGAAAAGCGTCTGGGGGCACCGGTGGGCACAGTGGTTAATGGTATCCCGCTCACGGATTTTGGGGGTGGCCATCCCGATCCGAATCTGGTCTATGCCAAGCCCCTGGCCGACGAACTCTTCGCGGAGAACGCACCCGACTTTGGCGCCGCATCCGATGGAGATGGCGACCGCAACATGATCCTGGGACGCCATTTTTTTGTGACACCCAGCGATTCGCTGGCGGTGCTCGCAGCCCATGCCACCGCGATCCCCGCCTACCGCCAGGGCCTCAAAGGTATCGCCCGCTCCATGCCCACCAGCCAGGCCGCGGATGTGGTCGCGGAAGCCCTGGGTATTGCTCACTATGAAACGCCCACCGGCTGGAAATTCTTTGGCAATCTGCTGGATGCGGGCAAAATCACCTTTTGTGGCGAGGAAAGTTTCGGCACCGGGTCGGACCATATCCGTGAAAAGGACGGACTCTGGGCGATACTGGCCTGGCTCTCAGTGATCGCGCATACGGGCCAATCCGTGGCCGACATCGTCACCCAGCATTGGCAGCGGTTTGGGCGTCATTACTACACGCGTCATGATTACGAGGGACTTCAGGTGGAAACGGGCGAGCAGATCATGCAGAGCATTACCGCCCAATTGCCAGTGCTCCCCGGTCAGACTTTAGCGGAACGTCAGATCCTGACCGCCGATGATTTTGCCTATGCGGACCCCATCGACGGCAGTGTCAGTGCGCATCAGGGCCTGCGCCTGCTCTTTGCCGACGGTGCCCGGGTGATATTCCGCCTGTCGGGCACGGGAACCGAAGGCGCCACCTTGCGTATTTATCACGAGCATCTGGAGAAGGACCCGCAGCGCCAGCAGCAGGACCCGCAGCGCGCCTTGCGCGAACTGATTCAGCTCGGCAGGAATCTCACACGAATAGAAACCCTCACGGGTCGCAAGGCCCCCACTGTTATCACCTGATAAAGGAGTCCGATCATGATGAATTATGAAAACGATAGCGATAATGGCATTGGCTACAGCGCCCTGGGGATCGCCTTGCTGGCAGGTGCAGTAGCAGGTGCGGTCACCGCCTTGCTCTTTGCCCCACAAACGGGCGATCGCACCCGCGAACAATTGCGGCATCAGGCCAATCGCGCCTGGGATCGCGTCGTTGCCTCGCGCGAGCGGATAAATGAACGGGTTGAGGAACTGCTCGACACCATCGCCATTTATAGCGAGGAACTGGTGCAGAAGGGCAAGGAGCTCAGCGACAGGGAGCGCCAACGCCTGAATGATGGTATTGGTCTTGCGCGTGGGGAGCTGGACCGTTTGCGGCACCGTCTTTCTCGTTTAGATTGACCGCGGCGGTGGGAGCGGCTATCCTCTGCGGCGACGGGGCGTAGCGCAGCTTGGTAGCGCGCCTGCTTTGGGAGCAGGATGTCGTAGGTTCGAATCCTATCGCCCCGACCAATCAATCAACAGCTTAGGCCACTTCTTTGAGGTGGCCTTTTCTACAACCCGCTTTCTTTCTACAACTCCGCCGAGAGGCTTGACGGTCTGCGTGTCTCTGGCGCGCACATAGACCTCTGTCATCGACCCGTCAGCATGGCCCGCAAGCGCTTGCGCATAGTCACGCCCAGCGGTTCTATTCGCGTCAGTGAGCGATTTGGCGCGGATATCATGGAAGTGGGCATCCTCCACACTAGCCCTGACACAAAGACGCTTCCAGGCCCATAGAGAACCATTTTCGCTGTATGGCTGCAGAGCTTCGACACACTGGACGACGCGTAGCCGATGAGCGACGAGGAACCCATCAGTCGTTATATCCTGCATAATCCTTCGGGTAGGGGTGTCAAGTTATTGTTATAATTCAGTATATTGAATGACTTAAGCCAGCCTGGCACCTCACCAGCAGGCATAGGTTTAGAGAAGAGATAGCCCTGCATGGCATGACAATCCAGTGTCTTCAGCAGCTGTAAATGGCCGACGGTTTCCACTCCCTCCGCGACCACTTCGAGACCCAGCATATTGGCCGTTGTTGTAATACCGGCAACAATAGCGAAGTCCCGCGGATCATTGAGGATATCCCGCACGAAGCTCTGATCCACCTTGATCGTTTGAGCTGGCAGTTTCTGCAAGTAGCTCAGAGAGGCACTACCGGTGCCAAAGTCATCCAAAGCAATGCGCAGACCCAAGTTATTGCAGGCTCGCAGGGTCTCCTGCGCCGTGGGGAAATCCAGCATGGGGGCAGTTTCCGTGACTTCGATCTCGCACATCTCAGGCGCGAGGTCAGGGTGCGCTGCCAGGGCAGCACGCATATCATTTAGAAACTCCGGATCCAGTAGATGGCGAGCACTGATGTTCATAGACATCCGTAATGGAAACCCATCGCGATGCCACTGTTCTCCCTGAGTAAGCACAGCATCAAGTACAAAACAGCCAATGCGCCGGGCCAGACGCGGATGATCCAGGGCGTTCGCAAATGCAGCAGGGCCAAGAATCCCGCGCTGCGGATGCACCATACGGATCAAGGCTTCAAAGCCGATCACTCCCTGGCAGGGCGCAATCCCTTGGCCGGGTGCCGACCCGTCGCGGGTCGACACCACCGGCTGGT
>NZ_JBYCKR010000260.1:0-3057 GCF_057473505.1 Acidithiobacillus sp. TH-A35
GCTCCTTGGCCGCATGGCCACCACCGACGGCGGCTTTTTTGATCTGCAGTGCCGTGTATTCATGTACGGGCAACCCGGCTTCCAGCAAGGCGACCAGTGCTGCTCCCCGTGCCTGCCCCAGCTTGAGGGCAGAGTCGGCATTGCGCGCCATGAACACCTGCTCAATGGCGGCGACATCGGGCTGTGTGTCGCCGATGACCTGTTTCAGTTCGCGGTAGATGGCACCGATGCGCTCCAGAAAGGGCTGCCCCCCCACATTTAGGCAACCGTGGGCCACATGCCGGAGCTGGCCAGCCGCGTCGGATTCAATAATGCCGTAGCCGGTGCGCAAAGAACCGGGATCAATACCGATGATCCGCACCGCCGTCTTCGGCAGGGATGCCGGCGATGCGCCCGCATTCAGCGCCATGGCTGCAGTATCCGCCAGAAGCGCCGCCGCGGGTTCAGGAGGCTGCTTCCAGGCGGGCCATTTCCTCGTCACTGATCTCGTAGTTGGCGTAGACGTTTTGTACGTCATCATTTTCTTCGAGGAAATCGATGAGCCGCAGCAATTTCTCCGCCTCCTCACCGCTGACTTCGATCGTATTCTCCGGAATCATCGTCATTTCACTTTCTTCCGGCTTGAGCCCCGCCGCTTCCAGGGCCAAAACCACGCTGTGAAGATCCGATGGGGCCGTATAAACGGCGATCCGCTCGCCTTCATTGACCACATCTTCAGCACCTGCTTCCAGTGCCGCTTCCAGAATCCGGTCCTCGTCCGCATCCGCCGGGAAAACAATCAGGCCAAGCTTTTTAAACTGATAAGCCACCGAGCCTGCCGTACCCATATTGCCGCCGCGCTTGGAAAATATGTGGCGCACTTCAGCGACGGTACGCACCTTGTTGTCGGTCATCGTCTCGATCAGGATGGCGACACCGCCGGGGCCATAGCCCTCGTAGGTGACTTCTTCGTAGTCCACACCTTCCAGCTCGCCGGTGCCGCGCTTGATCGCCCGTTCGATGGTATCTTTGGTCATATTGGCCCCGTAGGCCTTGTCCAGGGCAAGACGCAAGCGGGAATTACTGGCCGGATCACCGCCGCCTGCCCGCGCCGCCACCGTGATTTCGCGGATGAGGCGGGTGAAAATCTTGCCGCGCTTGGCGTCCTTCAGCGCTTTCTTGAATTTGATGGTGGACCACTTACTATGCCCGGACATGACGCACTCCCTGTAACTATCACTGGATTATTCTGCCAAAAATATCGCCTATGGTACCGCAAAGGCGGGGATGCCGTCATGCGAGGGTGGCGATGGCGCTCATGGTGGCGCCGAGCACCTCGGCGGCGCTGACATCGCGATGAAAATGCAGGGGCACGCCATAACGCAACAGGGGCCGCTGCCGGTGCAGCCAGGTGGTGAGGTCGGACCGGCCTTGCCGCGCGCCACTGATATGGGCCGGCACCACCGGGGCGGCACTTTCCCGCACTAGCCAGGCAACGCCTTTCTGGGTCTGATCGCGGTTGATCCCACCTTCGGGAAATATGCCCAGCACCCGTCCGTCTTCCAATAACCGTCGCGCCTGCAGGAGGGCACTTACGTCACGGCGGTCGCGGCGTACGGGGATGCTATAGGTCTGCTCCAGCAGGCGGCGCATCCAGGCCTTGTCGTAATATTCCTGGGCGACCAGAAAGGAAATCATCCGGCGGTTGCTGGCTACCAGGAACAAGGGATCGAGCACGGAGACGTGGTTGCAGGCGAGGATGGCCGGCCCGGTTTCGGGAACGCTGCTGGGCTCCCAGTGCCCCCCCTGATAAAAGCGGGTGTAGCCGTAAAGCAGGGCATGCAGGCCGCGCTGGGTAAAGGACCATTCCGTTGCCCGGTCGGCCACCGCAGACGGTTGCCCCATGGTGTCCGTCAGGAAACCGCCAGCATGCGTTCGAGCGCCAGGCGGGCCTGGGCGGCGGTCTCCGGGTCTACCTGAATCCGGTTGACCACCTGGCCCGCAAGAAGATTTTCCAGCGAACGCGCCAGTTGCTCTGGATCAATGCGGAACATGGTGGAGCACATGCAGACCATGGGCGACATGAACTCCACGGTTTTGCCCTCCGCGCGCACCTCGTCGGCCAGACGGGTGACCAGATTGATTTCTGTGCCTACCAGCCACGCACTGCCGGGCGGCGAAGCCTTGACCGTGCGCAGGATGAAATCCGTGGAGCCGACGGCATCGGACCGCTCGCAGACTTCAAAAGACGCTTCCGGATGGGCGATCACCTGCCCCTGGGGATGCACGCGGCGCCAGCGTTCGATATGGGCTGGCTGAAACATCTGGTGGACGGAACAATGTCCCTTCCAGAGCAGGATTTTGGCACGGCGGATTTCTTCCGGCGTGAGGCCACCCAGCGGCAAGTTGGGGTCCCAGACCGGCATGTCGCGCAGGGGAATACCCAGTTGATGCCCGGTCCAGCGTCCCAGATGCTGATCGGGGAAGAACAGGGCCTTGGGACGTTGCTGGAAAGACCAGTCGAGCACTTTGCGGGCATTGGAGGAGGTGCAGACCGTGCCGCCGTGGACGCCGCAAAAGGCCTTGAGCGCGGCCGAAGAGTTCACGTAGGTGACGGGGGTGACCTCCCGCTCCACATCGATCACCGTTGCCAGTTCCTCCCAGGCACGCTGCACCTGTGGCATATCGGCCATGTCGGCCATGGAGCAGCCGGCATTGAGGTCCGGCAGGATGCTGGCCTGTTCTGGACGGCTGAGAATGTCGGCCACTTCCGCCATGAAGTGAACGCCGCAGAAGACGATGAACTCGGCCTCCTGCTCAGCGGCGGCGCGGGAGAGTTGCAGGGAGTCGCCGTGGAAGTCGGCGTGGCGATAGACTTCTTCGCGCTGATAGTGGTGGCCGAGAATGACCGCACGTTTGCCCAGCGCGGCCTTGGCCCGCCGAATCCGCGCGTCGAGCTCCGCTGCGTCGCTGCGCCGGAGCCCTTGAACCATCACCGTTTCCACACCCATAACTGACCCTCTCAGGCGCTATTGCGCGTGCACATAACTACTCAATTACGTTACGAAGTCACCATCC
>NZ_JBYCKR010000261.1:0-7672 GCF_057473505.1 Acidithiobacillus sp. TH-A35
CGTGCCCAGTTTTCCTTATAGCTCTGCTGCCGGTAGTCCCACTCCCGGTAAGGCCAGCCGCCTTGGGGACCTTGTACCCCGCGACCACTGCCAATAATCCTAGCGGGGATGGGAATACCAACCCCGACGCGCCCGCCGGTCCCCTGAATATCCTCGGGCGGGATATCCATATCCGGATCGTTGCCCTCCGCCTGTTGCGGGGCCTCCCGGGGCTTCTCTTCGTGGCCGGCGGCACCCAGCTCGCCACCACCATCCATCTCCGGCGCGTCAGTGCCACGTTTATGGCGCGGATACACCGGTCGCGCGGCATTGGGCGAATGGCCGGGCAGATAGGCGCGAGCCCGCTCGGACAGGGATATCGGCGGCAAATCCGTCGTCGCATACAGGGTCAGCGCCGCCCGGAAGGCATCGACAATGCCCGCCTGCGCCATCGTCAACGCGGCCATATCCTCCGGCAATCTTCCGGCCATACCGTCTTCCAGCAGCGACAGCGCTGCCTGGTAATAGCATCCGGCAGCCCCTTCCGGCGGATTGTGGGCATGCGCTGCCCGCAACACCCGTGCCAGATAGCCGGGCATCTCCCGTTCCAGCGCCGCATCCACGCGCAAGTCTTCGCAGAGGTCGAAAATAAGCTGGAAGCGGATCAGGTCTTCCCCGAACTGCGCGAAGAGCGGCCGCCAGGTAATCCGCTGGTCGGGATCCAGGGGTGGATGCTCCATACCGATTTCCGCAAAAAGGGCGCGGATGGCATCCTGCTCGTAGCTGTCAAACACCAGATGCGCGCCGGTATGGTAAAAGGCGAGCAGTGCCTCTTCCCGGTCCGGCATCACCGCCGGTACGAAGAGGCTGCGCCCGTCGGTCTCCAGAAAACTGCGCCCGCCTTCCAGGCTCCAGTCGCCCTCTTCCAGGGGCAGATGCAGCCCGGTCCAGGCCTGAAGCAGGAGTCCAAAGAGCCGCTTGTGGGTCCCTATATGAAAGCCGGGCAAAACCTCCAGCAAGAAGCTGCGCGCCTCGTCACTTTCCAGCCGGAACCAGGCCTCACCGCGCACCCGCCCCGCCGCCAGCACATCCGCGCCGCGCCGCGCCCACTCTGCTACACCCTCCAGTCCGCAGATGCCACGTACCTTGATGGCACCCTCCAGATAGGTCCCCAGCCCCAGGCGCCCTTTGGCCAGGGTATCGGCGGGCGTCAGCAGCGCCCGCAGCCCCTCAGTGCCCGCGTCGCCAAACAGAATGGCTGCAGGCACCCGGAAATAGGAGGCCGCGCTGTCCACATGCCGGTCAACCCAGGCGGCACCCAAGGCAAACCACAACGCCTCTCCCTCTACACCCCAACCCCGGCGTACCGCGCTGGCCTGTTCAAAGAAGCCCACCGCCGCCCGGAAGGTACCGCGCTGACTGAGGAACCTGCGAGCCTGATCGAGCCAGGGATCCAAGCCCCCAAAGGCTTTTACCAAATCGGCGGTGGCATGAAAAAACGCCTTGCCCGCTTCCCGATCATAAAAAAACAGGTCCCGCCCGGTCTCCAGGTACCGCAAGGTCGCCACCTCACCTAATGGGGTAACCGCTGGCAAAGCCGCCCGCGCATCCCTCCCGGCCACAAAGCTGATGGCCGCCAGATGGTCGAGGATATCCTCCGTCGCCGCCGACATGGCCGTTCCTTAGCCCTGTTCCGGGAAGAAGGTCCGGAAAATCTCCAGCAGCGCCTCGGCCAATTCCGGATCGTCCGTCTGCGGATTGATGATCGCCACGGTACAGGCTTCCAGCGCGTCCAACCCCGCCACCATCAGCGCACCCGCATAGATCAGGGCGCGGGTAGAGGTCACTTCCTGCAATCCCTGATCCTTGAGATTCCGGGCCTTACCCGCCGCCGCCACCAGCGCTCTGGCCCGACGCTCATCTATGCTCGCCTCTTTCATCACAATCCGGGTTTCCACAGCGGCGGGCGGATAGTTGAAATTCATCCCCACAAAACGCTGCTTGGTCGAAGGCTTGAGGTCCTTCAGCACCGTCTGGTAGCCCGGATTGTAGGAAATCACCAGCATAAAATCGGGGTGCGCAGTGATCTCTACACCGAGCTTTTCGATGGGCAGATGACGACGATGATCGGTCAGCGGATGAATGACGACCGTCGTATCGGTACGCGCCTCGACGATCTCGTCCAGGTAGCAGATCGCGCCCTCCCGCACCGCTTTGGTCAGCGGGCCGTCCTGCCAGACCGTCTCGTTACCCTCGATCAGAAAGCGTCCGACCAGATCCGAACTGGTAAGGTCTTCATGGCAGGCCACGGTCACCAGCGGCCGTTTCAGGCGCCACGCCATGTGCTCCAGAAAGCGGGTCTTGCCGCAGCCCGTCGGCCCCTTGAGCATGACCGGCAGACGCCGACCCCAGGCCGCCATGAACACCCTTACTTCATTCGCCACCGGCTCATAAAAAGGCTCATCGATGAGCAGGCGCAAGCCGTTACTCTCTGCCATTTTCGTATCACTCATACTTTGTCCCCATTGTTTTGCTCGGCATGACTGCGCAGGTACAGATAGATATGGCGCAGGGTATGAATCACCATGCGCTCCGGCTGTGCGGGCAGCGCGTCGGCACGCTCCGCTATCAGGCAATTCTGATAAAAAATCAGTTCACGGCAATTGTCGCGAATGGTGTTCCAGTGGGGTGCGCCCTTCACCAGCGCCCTCCACAATTCCAGCAAATCTGCATCACTGGCATAAGGCTTGTGCTCCGCTGCCAGCATAATGCGCAACATGGCTGCCGCTTCTTCCACGCCCGCCACCACCAGTTGCGGCAAGGCCATCCCCGCAGCCTGCTGCCGCGCCAGCGCTTCAATACGCACGTGCACTCCATCTAATGCGCTTATCAACCCGATTGACTGTGTCATCATCACTCCTGATGGATTTTTCGGTCGCACCCCGCTACCACTCCGGACGATTTTCGTCTAGGATAAAAGAGTTTCAGCTGAATGCGTGTACAATTCATTTTATAGCGTGATTAAGAAGGGGCTACCATGAGCATGAATCTGATCAAAATGGTCAAACTCAACAACCTGCAATACAACGCCAACCGCGACCCGCAAGTTTATCGCCGCGTGGCCGGCCATCCTTTCCGGATTCAGGCCCTGCTGGAAGGCAAGGGAACGGCAAAGATCAGCGTCACCTGCGAAGGCAAGACCATGAAGGAAACCAGCATCGAATTGCCCGGCATTTTCTCCTACGAAGTCACCTTCAAAAACGCTGGTATCCGTATCGCCACCCTCACCGTCAGCGCCGACGGCCGGAGCGAAAGCCATGACCTGCTGCTGGATACCGAAGCCCACGCCAAAGTCGGCTGACCCTGCGCAGCAGACCATCCCCATCGGTGCTCCGGCCGATGGGCGGTCCACCCCTCACCAGCCAAACTGGGCAAAAAATTCCGGCAGACGCTGCAAGCCCGTATCCCGGTCAAAAAAGCGGTCCGCCCGCGCCGAACGCGCCGCATCCCGCCGTTCCTGGCTTCCACCCAGACAAAATATCGCAATATTCAACTGGTATTCCCGCCGCAGGATATCAATCAGTTCAACAGGATCTACAATCCCCGGATCATCCAGACTGAGCAGCATGAAACGATGCAACAGCACTTCCTGCCAATCGCCGAGACCGTCCAGGTCCGTAGCCTCCGTCATCCCCCAGCCTTCGGGCGTCGCCGCCACCACGGAAGCCCGCAATTCGGGATCACCCGCCATAAGAATAAAGCGCTTGCGCATCCGGTCACTAATACTCGGCACCAGGCCACCTCCATTGCATGAATTCAGGATATCCCTAAAAGGCACGACAGATTCAATCCGTCCAGACCGCCGTCTCTGATAGTCTTTCGCCCCAGAGCGCGGCCCCGGCCCCGGCCATTTCCCGCAAGCGTTCGTCAAACCCCGCCGAACCAGGCTGCAGGCCAGTCAGCGTATCCCCCTGCCCCGCCGACCAGGCAGAACCAGCGACGCGCCGAAAGGTGTCATTTTCCGTCCACACTCGCAGCCAGTGGCCATCAGGCCAGTGCTGCTCCGTCAGGAAAGCGCCCGCCTTGAGCTTGATACCGGCAAACACCCGACGGCGGACGGGCTGGTCCCAATCCACTTCCTCCAACTCGGCCTGCCCCATCGCATACTGCTCGGTCTCAGTAGGCTCCGTCGGGAGGACCAACTCATAGCCCGCAGCCCGCAGCAACGCCGGACAGACTTCCCGCAAAGCCCCTGGATCCACCACCTTGTCCAGCAACTGCGACCAGCTACACAACCCTTCCTGCAACGCTTCTGTCAGCCAAGCACGGAATTCATGTGAAGGCGCCGCCACACAGTCCACAAAGGACGCCCACTGCGCATCCAGGATGAAGCTGCCACCGAGCACCAGACTGCGCCCAATGGTGGCCGCCCCGGTGCCGCCGATTTTGCGCCCCTGACACCAAAAATCATGCCCATCCCGCGCCTCCACCTTTAATCCAAAATAGGCGTGTACAGCGATCACCCAAGGGGCAATCAGGGCAAACAGCTCAGGCGCACGGCACACCCGCGTAGCAGGCGGAAAGATAAAGAAATAACTCAACTGACCAGGATCTACCCAGACCAAACCACCACCCAACGCCCGTTGCACAACCGGAATCCTCAGCCGCTCACAAGCCGCCCGGTCCAGCTCCGCACCCGGCCCTTGTGCGGCCCCCAGACTCAGATGGGCGTCAGACTGCGCCAGCAGCAGAATGGGCACATCCTGCTCACCCTGCGCCTCCGCCAAGCCAACATAAGCACGGTGCAGAGCCTCCGGGGCGAGCCCACCCAGATGAATCAGGCGAATTCGCACGACTTACAAAACCGCATCCAATCGAAACAACCTATCCGCCCCGATCAGCTCTGCGCAGTCTCCTCCTGCGCTTCTTTATCCTTCGGGCGATAAAAAGCGGAGAAATAGAAGTCGCGCTCATTGAGGGCCTGATGCCAGCGCACCCGCTCTTCCACGCCCGCCTGCATGATGCCTGCCATGGCCATGGACTGCTCGCCGTCGAGAATCAGGATGCCATCCTGCAAATCTTCATCCAGATCAATAAAATGTGCCGCCAGTCCTTGCGGCTCCTGGATATGTACCAGGAAAGACTTGCAGGAGGGGTCTTCCGGGTCCAGCGGTGTCATCACCAGCCGCCCCAGATAAGCCATCCGCGCCAGTTGATTGAAACGGGGGATCTCCAGCTTCTTCCCTATCTTGTATTTTTTCAGCTCGTTTTTCAGACTGCTGACATCGGTAATCGGTATCGGCTTCATGATAATCCCTAGCAATGCGCTCTACTATATTTTCCCCCAAAAACCCCTCCCCGCGCAAGGCGCCCACACAAAAAGGGAGACGGTTACCCGTCTCCCGCATGCCCTTGAGGAGGGATTTTTTAGAAGTCGTAACCGATCTGAAGACCGTAGGAGTTTTCGTACATGGTAGCGCTGACAGGCATAGGTCCACCAAAAGGTGAGGAACCAGCCGGACCAGTGTTGGTATTGGAGAACTCATGCATGTAGGCCTCCGTCAACTTCCACCCCATGCCCAGCTTCTGCGTGGCACCGAAGGTGATGGCACTCTGCACGATGGCCGGGAAGATTAGATTGGAGGCAATCGTGTTGTTACTGATGGGATTGGAACCATATGTATAACCTGCACGTACCTGCAACCAGTTGGTAAGATCATACTGTGTGCCGATGTTCGCCACCCACTGGTTCTTCCAATGCATCGGCAATGCAATAGAGGATACACTACCCGCAGGTGCGCCATGATAAACGGCATTCCAAGGACCAGACACGTCAAAGTTATTCATAGTGCTCGCCCAGTTAATCCACTGCCCCTCTACACTGATCAACCATTGCGGGATTGGGCGGATCGCCAGACCAAACGCAACCTGCTGCGGATAATTCAGAGTACCGCTATATTGACCGGGACTTCCGTATACCCCAGACCCGGTTTGATTTACCTGATTTTGAACACTCGCCTGCCAGTTTAGGGACGAAAACCAAATGGGTGACTTATAGGTCAGGCCCAAGGTGACCATATCATTCACCTTGTAGAGCATACCCAAAGTAAAGCCAGCGCCATATGCCCACGAAGGATTAGCGAGATTCAATCCACCCGTGACCGGCATAATACTGGTGACAGGCACGCCACCCGGTGTTTGTCCAACAATAACTGGCGCATACTGCGAAAAAGTCTGCTGGAAAGATGCTTGTTCAGCAGCAATATTCAGCGTAGCACCCACAGCCAAATGATGATTCACCTTCATAGCAATAGAAGGTGCCATTTGCATAAAGGTGATGCTACTAAAAGCTTGCGCGTATCCGCCATAGGGTAGATGAGGATTGGCAGGCACATTCTGCAAATAATTCACACCCAAGCCGGAGGTGCCATACACACCACCACCAAATACGATCCCATCGCCGAATGCAGGTGCAACCCAGCCAATCGCCGGAACACCGTAGACGTTGGTGTGGCTGCCAATTTCGCCAAATCCCAAATTCGTCTTGCGAACCGGGTTAAAAATTTCTGCCGAGAAGGCGGCTTGCGGAGTCATCAATGCCAATCCGGCCGGGTTGCTGATAGCCGCGGACAGAGGATCATCAGGAGCCGCCACCACGGCACCTGCCATACCCACGGCATACTGACCAATACCAATCAATTGATAACCATCAGTTGCGAATGCACTGGCCGACAGACCCATCGCCAACGTCGCGCCAACCGCAATTCCTAAAATTTGTGATTTTTTCATCTAAATCCTCCGCCCTCAGTCGTGTCGCTAATGACACGACGATTGTGTCGGAACAGGAACAGTGTTGCAAGGCATTGGTTCTATCATTTTTTTAATCCGTTTATCAACCCACAAAATGATGGTTTATTAGCAATAATAAATATTATAAATACCTGCAAGAGAACGCACAAAAACTCATCAAAAAAGGGGCCGAAGCCCCTATATGCGCACTACATAATACACCCCGATTCGGGGCATGACCTTGGCGCTAGCCCAAAAACTGCAAATCCTGTAACCGCATCTGGCGCCGCACGATCTCCACATCTTCCTTGTTCAGCGCAAAGGGAAAGGAGCGGATGTCCGAAGGCGACGAATCCCCATAAGGCCGATTACAGGCGCTGACTTCTTCATCATCCTTCCCTGGGCAGCCAGAGGTCTGGAAGGGCTTACCGGAGTTGATGATGTCTTCCAGTTCCGCCTGCGGATAACCGAAACCCAGTACGCGGCCATACTGATCAAATTCCATATCCTCATAACGGCCACCCGCATAATCGATGAGGAAACGGCCCAACTGCACCCGGCGCCAATGGTCCTGGGGCACTGCGTCCCAATCTTCCATCATGGAACCCTTCTCGGGGAAGAAGGCGAACATATGATTGTGACCGCCCATATCTTTCATCTTCTGGCAGACGGCGAGGATTTCCTGCTCCGTCTCGCCCATGCCGCAGATCAGATGCGCACCGAATTTTTCGGGACCGTAAATCTCCGCCGCCCATTCGATGGTCTGCCAGTACTTGTCCCAGGAATGAGGGCTCTGCACGGTCTTGCCACGGGTACGCTCAAAGATTTCCGGCGTCACGGCGTCCAGTGCGACGGTAAAGATATCGGCACCCATCACCTTGAGGTCGAGCAGATCCTGCTTCTC
>NZ_JBYCKR010000262.1:0-3582 GCF_057473505.1 Acidithiobacillus sp. TH-A35
GTCAGAGAGCCGGCCCCTTCGCGGGGGCCGGCTTTTTTGTAGGTCATGAGTTTCACATCAATCGAATTCTTACCGTGGCGTAACGCTCTGTACGCCCGCCGGCGATTTGTTGGAGCGCCTACTCCACTTTCACTTCAATGGCCTTATGCTTCGTTTCAGCACTTTTTGGCACCTGGAGATTCAGCATGCCATCCTTAAACGTGGCTTTGATCTTGGTTTCATCGACATTGTCAGGCAGCGTAAAACTACGGACAAAGCTTCCGTAGTACCGCTCGACTCGATGGAACTTTTTCCCTTTTTCTTCCTTCTCCTGTTTCCTTTCTCCCTGGATGGTCAGTACCCCATTGTCCACGCTGACTTTGACATCTTCTTTCTTGACCTCGGGTATTTCCGCCTTGATCACGAACTCATTGGCGGTCTCGCTGATGTCAACGCGGGGAGACCAATCACCCGTTGTCATGAGTTCCTGACCCCGGTTAGAAGGCCAACCCATCGCCCTTATGTAGCGATCGAACATATCGTCGATTTCACGCAGCGGTTCCCATTTAATAAGTGCCATGATATTGCTCCTCAGTTATGCGGGACTCGTTTACCTTATTGGATAGCCCGCGTTCCATCCAGTAAGGATTTCATTTTTGAGCTCAAGCATCATTCAGACGGCTTAAGGGCCGCCGAACCAATGTCGCCCAACTTTTTCACCGGCAACACAGAACACGAAAAAACAGTCACTTAACCACTTCACTGCAATCTATACCCGTTCATACGGCCACACAACCCGACCTGTGATTCCGAGCAACCAAACAACAGGGGAAAACGCCCGTGCTGCAGCAGAGCAACAATAATAGACGATACCCCCAAGCTACCCACCCCCCTTCCCCTGTGGCAGAATGCGCATAAAAGGAGCATTCATGACCCACACCGATAGCCACAGCAGCACCTACCCCCTCCACATCAACGGGGTGCAGCGCCACCTCCCCCTTTTTAAAGTGCAGCCGGACCTGGCCATCGCCGTCCTCAACATCCTCGGCGATACGGAACTGACGGAGGCCGCGGCCCACGCGCTGAACGGGCGCATGGCGGAACGCTCCTACGACGTGATCGTCACTGCCGAGGCCAAGAGTATTCCCCTGGCCTACGCCTTGTCGGTGCACAGTGGGCGTCCCTATATCGTCCTGCGCAAGAACTACAAGTCTTACATGGGCGAGGCTTTGTCCACCGAAACCCTGTCCATCACCACCGGCAAGCCCCAGACCCTGTATCTGGATGCCAAGGATCGCGCGGCGATCAGCGGCAAACGGGTGGCGCTGGTGGATGACGTGGTCAGCACCGGATCGACCCTGGCGGCCATGCGCGCGCTCATGGCGCAGGCCGATGCGGAGATTGCCGCCGTCGCAGCCATTTGTACGGAAGGCGACGCCACCCAGTGGTCGGATGTGATCGCCCTGGCGCACCTGCCGCTCTTTCCGCTCTCCGCGTAAGGACAGGTCCATGTCCATTCCACCGGTTCATGTCCTGACGGCGCGCCAACGCTGCGATCTGGAGCTGTTGCTGACCGGCGCTTTTGCTCCGCTGGAAGGTTACCTGGATGCAGCGGACTGGCAGTCCGTGCTGCAGGATATGCGCCTGGGTAATGGCGCGCTCTGGCCTATTCCCGTGGTGCTCGACGTCAGCGAGGCGCTCGGCCAGTCTTTGGCGGCAGGGGACACTTTGCGCCTGGAGCGCAGTGATGGCACGCCCCTCGGGTCCGTTGCCGTCAGCGCCTGCTATCGTCCGGATAAACTGCTGGAGGCCGCGGCGGTTTATGGGACGACCGACCCCAGCCATCCGGGCGTGGCCGAGTTGCTGGCGCGCGGCCCCTACTATGTGGCAGGGCGCGTGTCGGCTTGGGATGCGGACACCCTGACCCGCGCCGCCGCCGTCGAATTTCCGCCCGAGTATCAGACCCCGGCCATGCTGCAAAGGCACTGGAGCGGAACGCATCCGGTTGTCGCCTTTCAGACCCGCAACCCCCTGCATCACGCCCACATCGCCGTGACCCAGGCGGGACTGGAACAGGCCGGGGCAGGTGCGCGTCTGCTCCTGCACCCGGCCATTGGTCCCACCAAACCTGGCGATGTGGAGGCGTCCTACCGCATGCGCGTGTACCGTGCGGTGCTGGGCCATTATCCCCAGGCGACTGCCCTGCTCTCGGCCCTGCCCCTGGCCATGCGCATGGCCGGCCCGCGAGAGGCGCTGTGGCACGCGCTGATTCGCCGCAACTATGGAGCCACCCATTTCATTATCGGTCGCGGTCATGCCGACCCTGGCGCAGCGGCGGGCGGTCTGCTCTACCCGGCCTTTGCGGCACAGGAGCTTTTTGCCCGGCACGCCGATGAGATGGGTATTGCCGGCATTTTTCTGCCCGAATATGCGTATTCCCGGACCCGGCGCCGTTATGTACCGGTGGAAGAGGCCAACGGCGAGGCCCTGGCGGGCATTTCCGGCACGGAGTTGCGGCGGCGACTGGCCAGCCGGGAGGACATACCCGAATGGTTCTCCCCACCGGAGGTCATTCAGATATTGCGCCAGGCCTACCGCGGTGCGGACCGGCGCGGACTGGTCATCTGGTTTACCGGACTGTCTGCCAGCGGCAAAAGCACTCTGGCGGGGATGCTGGCCCGCACTCTGGAAGCGGATGATGAGCGCGCCGTGACCCTGCTGGATGGCGATGTGGTGCGGCGTTTTCTGTCCAAAGGCTTGAGTTTCAGCCGCGAAGACCGCGACGAAAATATCCGCCGCATCGGCTTCGTCGCTAGTCTGGTGGCACGCCATGGCGGCATTGCGGTGGTCGCTGCCATTTCCCCCTATCGTCAGGCCCGCGCCGATGCGCGTCGTCTGGTGGAAGAAGCCGGTGGTCTATTTATCGAAGTCCATGTGGCCACCCCGCTGGAGGTCTGTGCCGAGCGCGATCCCAAAGGCCTTTATGCCAAGGCCATGCGCGGCGAGATCACCGGCTTTACCGGCGTGGACGACCCCTACGAGGCACCGGAGCATGCGGAATGTGTATTGGACGCCAGCCTGCAAAAGCCGCCGACCGCGTTGGCGACACTGATGGGCGTGCTGCGCCAACTGGGCGCGGTGACGGATAAGGCGGTCGTGATCGAGGCGCGCAAAGAGGCGTGAGCACGTTGCCAGTGCGCGCGGTTTAGCTTCGACAGATGGACACTTTGCAACTCGCCGCCGCCGCCCAGTGTCTGGACAGCCAGCTCGCGCAGCAGGCCATCCAGGGCATCAGCGACGCGCCGGGCGGGATATATCTGCACACCGCCAAAACGCATCTTGCGCTGATCGTGCAGCGTGCCCCTCTGGGGCTCTGGCAGGATACCGCATTCCATAAGCCGGGCGCCCTGACCACCTGGAGCAGCCCGCTCAATCAGCGTTTGGCGGGTTTTCGCATTCAGCGAATCAGCGTGCCCTGGGCGGATCGCATCGTGCGCATGGATTGCAGCCGCGTCCATATCAGCAAACGGGTGGACCAGGTCAGTCTGATTGCCGAATGCTTTGGCGGACGCGGCAATATCGCCCTGCTCGATGAGGCGCAGC
>NZ_JBYCKR010000263.1:0-7004 GCF_057473505.1 Acidithiobacillus sp. TH-A35
AGACATTCCGGGGGTTCCACAGCATCCATCCGTCCGATCCGAAAGTCTGTGCCGCATTGATCTGCGCTGCAATCTCTTCGCCTCCGAAGGGTTTCCCGCCAAAGGCGTAGTCACGAAATGCCTGCAGCCAGGGGCGGAAGCGCACTGCCGGCAATCCCGTTCTTTCCTCGGCCTTGCGCAGCGAGAGGTAAACTATTTGATGCGGATGGAGAACGGGGTTGGGGTAGCCGGGGATACCGTACTGAAAACCCGATGGATAGAGCATGGGAGAGATATAATCGACCTGCTGCGCCATCTCCTCCAGGTTTTGACCGATCCCGGTGTCGTTGCGGTTCCAGATCACATAACCAAAAATATCCGCAGAAAGAAAGACATTGTATGGGATCAAGCGCTTGCGGGCCTCCGCGAGAAAGCCGGAAATTGCCGAGACCCGGCTTTCCTGGGTACTCGACCGGGAAAACACCAGGCCCTTGGCGTCGGGAAAGCGGACGTAGTCGAACTGGATCTCGTCGAAGCCGTCCCTGGCGGCCGCGACGGCGACGTCGATGTTGTAGTCCCATACCTGCTTGCTGAAAGGATCGGTCCAGGCGAGGCCCTCCCGATCCCTCCAGATGGCGCCGCCCACGGTCCTGACGGCCAGATCCGGTCGCGCCAATGCGAGGACGTTGTCCTTGAAAACCACGATCCTGGCAATGGTATAGATGCCTTCTTTGTGCAAATCCTCCATTAGTCGCTTGATATGTTTGATGGTGATAAATCTTTGGGCGCCGATCTCCGTCGCCAGGGGAATGTCGGTGTTGTACGCAATCATTCCCCGGTCGCTTTTCACATCGATCACTACGGCGTTGAGGTCTGTCTTGCCGATGATATCAAGGGCGGATTCCCGCAGACGCGTGTTGGCCGCTCCGTAGGAAGACAAATAAAGGGCCTTGGGTTTGAAAGGCGCGAGGGATAGGGTTTCATCCTCCTTGAGATCTCCGACGGGGACCTCGCGGCGCCTGTAGCCGTAGGCCCTGAGGCCAAGCACTGTCCCTTGCCCGCTGATCTGAAAATGGCCATCCTGGACCGTGCGTACGACCGAATCACCCAAGGTTACAAATGCCCCTGGGATCGGTTTGCACGTCCAGGCGTCCACGACCATCCCGCTGTAGGCGGCAGCGCTCCCCGAGACGAGCAACAAGACTGCAAGTAACGAAGCGCATATGTTTTTTATGTTTTTATAACCCTTCACAACTCACCTCGTTTATCTGGAGTCCGTGGTCAACAGTCTTCCCAATGTCTTGCCCGTATCCTGGTCCGTGACCAGATAGCGCGGGAGGGCCATCACATTATCCGATGGCCCGGCAGGCGCCCTTACCATGGTGAAGGCGGCGATATATCCCGCCGCCACGGCGCTTCTGATCAGGTCCTCATCGTAGATCCCGAAGGGCCATGCGAGCATGTCCACCTTGATCCCCAGTTCCTGATCGAGCTTCGCCCTGGATTGTTCCAATTGCATGGCCACGAACTTCTCGTATGCCTGAAGGGCAAGACGTTTCTTTTCTATCTTGAAGTTCGGATGCCAGTAGGTGTGGGACTGGATGTCCACGAGCCCGGAGTCGTGCATGATCCGCAACTCATCCCAGGTCAGGGCGTAAGACGCCCGGGATATGGCGGAGGGATAGATGAAGAGCGTCACCGGAATATGGTAACGCTGCACCAGGGGAAACATGTCCGCGTACACCGACTGGTGCCCGTCATCCGCGGTGATCACCACGGAATGGGGAGGGGGAGGGGGTCCAACGCCACGAATATATGCCACGACTTCTCTGAGCGGGACAATCCGGTAGCCATGGCTCCTCAGGTATTCAATCTGTGCCGCGAAGACCATCGTGCGAACGGTCATGGCATCTCGCACCGCGGGACCAAAACGATGATAGAGCAGGATGGGCACGACGCGCCCTGTCCCTGATCCCCAAGCCGGTATGGCGAAAAATATGGCGAGTAAAGACACCATTTGCCAAACAACACGCATGTTTGGCTTTTCCGTCCGCTGCGCCCTGCCGGCCTGGAGAAACAACCCCGACTTCCCAAGTTCCATGCGCTCGCCTTCAAAAATTGTCCGGGGCCGCCGCTGGATAGATACTATCAGTTCCCCAGCCGAACAGGAACGCTCGCTTCCGCTGCATAACCGACCATGGATCGCCATTAGTCCCGCATTGCGTCCGCTCATGGAGCACGGTAAATTTGTCCTGATTGCGCTTGTTGATTTTCTCTGTCTGGACGACGGTAAGACCATTTTTAACCATCCTATTTTATTTTGTTTTCACCATGGAGTTGTCGATGATTTATCACAACTTATTGTTCTTATTGATAATAAGTGCGAATGGAAAATCCACGGTCGGGTTACACCCCAGGTCAACCTGACTTTGGCACGACTTTTTAGTAGCGGCGAAAGCCTCTGAGGATGAAACGAAAACATGGATGAATTTGTCGATAAGTTACTCGGGGATATGGACGCAGCGGTACAGACCTGGACAGGGAACCCTTTTGCCCATGAAGGGGATCGCGAGATAACGCTGCGCTTCGACTTTTCGGCCACACAAAGTGTCATGCACAAAGCCGATCCCGATAATCTCGTTCTAGGATATACCCGGACAATGATGGGATTCCTGATGTTCCAGCCAAAACCCGAGCGGATCGCGATGATCGGTTTGGGCGGCGGCTCGCTGGCGAAATATTGCCTGCGCCATATCCCGGATGTACACTTCACGGCAATAGAGATCAACCCCAGGGTTATTGCCCTGCGCGACAAGTTCAGAATCCCTCCGGATGGTCCAAAATTCAAAGTGATTTGTGCTGATGGCGCGGTATATGTCCGAAACCGCTCCAAACTTGTCGATGTGCTGCTCATTGACGGATTCAACCAGGATGGTCAGGCCAGGCAGTTATGCAGCGCGGAGTTCTACGCGCATTGCTACGCCAAACTCCGGAAGGGTGGGGTACTGGTGGTCAATATGCTGAACAGCGATAGAAAATGCGCTACCTATATCACCAGAATTCGCGAGAGATTTGACGACCAGGTCATTGCGATCGAGGCGGAATTGTTTGGGAACAGGATAGTCTTTGCGTATAAGGGAACAGATTTTCCGCTTTTGGCGACGAGGATGAGAGAAGGTGTTGGTGACCTGGGGCCAATGCATACCATTTCTTTGCACGTCATTGCACAGGCAGTGATTGAGCAGATGGAGCAACACCCATTGTCGATTCCTGCGTGACACAACACTGTTTTTGTAGGCGCTGCTGCTATCGCACATACATGATTTTATTGATATGGTTTACTTCATCTTTCCTAAGATGAAGTATCAGGCTACCCACCTGAACATATAGCGGGACACTCATATTTTGTCCACAAGATGCGGTTTTTATCAATAACCACTAAGGAAGGCTTATCTATGGGCAGTATTCCGAGTTGTCAAAAATGCGGTTCAAATTACGTCTATGAAGACGGCGATATTTATATATGTCCAGAGTGCGCACATGAATGGCCAAAAGAAAATAATCTAGAAAAAATTGACTTCCTTCGTGTTTCTGATGCAAATGGTAATGCCATTAATGATGGAGATACCGTAGTAGTGGTGAAAGATCTCAAGATAAAAGGTTCGTCATCAATAATAAAAGTGGGAACAAAAATAAAAAACGTCCGTATTGTTGATGGTGATCATAACATTGATTGTAAGGTGGATGGCGTTGGTGCGATACAGTTAAAGTCTGAGTTTCTGCGAAAAGCACCATGAGCATGCATCTTACCTTTCGCCAGTTACAGGTGTTTACCGCCGTGGCGAAGCATCAGAGCTTTACCCGCGCGGCGCAGTCGCTTCATCTCAGCCAACCCGCCGTATCTATGCAGGTCCGACAGTTGGAAGATCAAGTCGGACTGCCGCTCTTTGAACAACTGGGGCGCCAGATTTATCTCACTGAAGCGGGGCGGGAAATGGCGCGCTACAGTGCCGCCATCACCCAGCAGTTGGATGAGGCGGTGCAAGTAATTAATGGCCTCAAGGGGCTGGCCGGGGGACATATTCATATCAGCGTGGCGACCACTGGGGCATATATCGCACCTTATCTGCTGGCGGCTTTCAGTAAATTGCACCCGCAGGTGACGGTCAGCATGGATGTCACAAATCGGGAGACCTTGCTGCATCAGTTGGCGGAGAACGAAGTGGATGTGGCCATCATGGGGCGGCCACCAGCGGGTTTGTCGCTGGAGGCTACGGCCTTTCTGGAAAACCCGCTGGTGATCATCGCCGCCCCTGATCATCCCTTGTCTCAGGTCAGGGCGATTACTCTGGAGGCGGTGGCGGCTTATCCTTTCATTATGCGGGAGTCGGGTTCGGGGACGCGGATCGCGGTGGAACAATTTTTCGAAAAGGCTGGTGTTGCGCTGCATGCGAGCATCGAAGTCAGCAGCCACGAAGCGATCAAGCATGCGGTGCGCGCCGGTATGGGGCTGGGCATCGCTTCTCTGCATACGGTGCGGGAAGAGTTGCTGGCGGGACATCTGGCGGTGTTGGACGTGCAAGGCATGCCTATCGAACGCCATTGGTATCTGGTGCATCGTCAGGGTAAGCGCCTCTCGGCGGCTACTCAGGCCTTCCGGGATTTTTTGCTGGATCAGGAAGCGGTACGCCTGTTGCCGGAGTAGGGGGCAGTTATCTGGTCAGGGCGATAAACAGTTCCGGCAGCTTTTCCGGCAGTCTGGCAATGTGGTCGATGACGGTGTACTGACGGCCGAAGATGTCGGCGACATAGGCGTCGGCATGGGGATCGAGGCTGATACAGTAGGTGAAGATGCCGTCGCGATCGAGCTCGTTGACCGCTTGGCGGGCATCTTCGATCAGGAGACGATCATCCTGCACATCGACGTCAGAGGGCCGACCGTCGGTGAGTACCAGCATCAGTTTCTTGTCGGCCTTGCGTGCCGCTAAATAGTGTCCCGCGTGGCGCATGGCGGCACCCATCCGGGTCGAATAACCGGCTTGGAGTGCCGCCAGGCGGCCCTTGACGGTATCTCCCCAAGGTTCGGAGAAACCCTTTATGTGCTGATAGCGCACTTCATGGCGGGTGTTGGAGTTGAAACCGGCAATGGCCAGCGGATCGCCGAGTTGCTCGATGGACCAGGCGAGCAGCGATACCGCTTCCTGCGACAGTTGCAACACCGTCTGGCCGTCACTGCCGCCGGTTTTGACGGGCTCATTCAGCGATTCGGACAAGTCCAGCAGCAGGGTCACGGCGATATCGCGACCGGCCGTGCGATGGCTCATGTTGATGCGCGGGTCAGGGGTACTGCCGCTCTTGAAATCCATCCAGGATCGCAAAGCGACGTCCAGATCCAGTTCGCTGCCTTCTTCCTGATAGCGGATGCGCACCTTGTCCTGGGGCTTGAGCAGATCGAGCAGGCGTTTGAGGTGCTTGGCCAGCGCCGCATGCTTGAGGAGCAGTTGATCAATGGTCGCTGCCGCCGCCGAGGCGTGCAGCCCTTCATAGAGGCTGACCCAGTCGGGCCGGTAGCTCTGGCTCTGATAGTCCCATTCGGGATAGTGGCGCGGCGGCAGGCCTTGGGTTTCCAGATCGGGCGCCTTGTGACGCTCCGCGTCGAAGGCCTCTTCCTCATCCCCGGCCTCAATGAAGCGCCATAACCCGCGGTTGTCATCGCGGTAGCTGATCTCGGTATCGGCGAAATGCACTTTGGCGAACTGATCGCTCTGGCGGCGCGTGGCGGTGACATAATCCAGCGCCAGCCGGGCCATGGCCGGCGTATCGGCGTTGCCGTCCGCGAGTTTCCCGTGAAAGCGGCTGACAAAGTCATGGAGCACGGGATTACGGTAGCCGTGTTTCGGGTCGAGCAGCGCCCGCGACAGCATCGCCAGGCGATGGCGTAGGCAGGAGGTCGTCTCCGGGTCGCAGGCATCTTCACCGGGCTTGGGGTGCAGCGCGAGGAATAGCGTGCGCAGGCCGGGATAGGTCCGGATGAGCAGGGTGTCGATGCGGGCGTCCTCAAAAAACTCCACCGCCAGGCGCTGGAAAGGGCTCCAGTTATCGGCTATTTGCGGTGTTGACCAGCGCCGGTGGCCGACCATATGCGCCAGGATCGCGCGGTAGTGGTCCAGCGCGCTGGCAGTCGGCAGGTCATTGAGCACATCCGGCAGCCGCATGCCGAGCGAGTCGTAGTAGGGCTGCGGTTTGCGCAGCGTATCGAAGGCCGTGGAATAGGGTACCAATACTTCGCTGTCCTGCCAGAGTCCGCGCAGGTACAGGTCGAGCTTGCGTTCGACAGCCACCAGCAGGGTGCCGTGACGCTCGCGCTGCAGCACCGCCCGGCTGTCGGCCGACTGTAGCGAGAAGAAGTCTTTCTGACGTTCGGGGTGGTGGAGATAATTGCGCACACCATAGTTGACCCAGTTGCGCAGGCCATCCACCGTTAACCACTGTAGCAAGGCGGGGGCCTGACGCAGCAGGTCGGGCAAACCGGGACTGGGGTGGGTCTGGTGATGGCCGTGGATGGAACTGGTGGTATGTTCCATCATGTCGCGTAGCGTGTTCAGGTAATGCCCCAATTGCTCGCGGCTCTGCAGGGCGCGGCTGACCGGCGCCAGGGTTTGCAGAAATCCGCCAATGGCGTTGCCGTTGGGTGAGCGCTGCATGTGCTGCACCATCTGCATGACCATTTCCAGCGCACCGTCGCCCAGCGCAGTGCCAATATCCGGCCACTCTTCAAGGAAAATCAGGACCGGTTCTTCACCCCGTCCGAGTTTGCAGAGAGTACGCGCTGCATCAACATAGGCGCTCATGCCCGCCGGGCTGAGGCGGGCGTGAGCCTGGGCGACACAGTCGGGAAACACCTCGCCGACCCGGGGGAAACGACAGTCGAGTTGATCCCGGTAGGCCGCCAGGCGGGACGGCAGGGAGGCGTCGCGCGGATGATCCGTCATGGAGGTCAATGCCGCGCTTCAGGCGAAAGTCAT
>NZ_JBYCKR010000264.1:0-1981 GCF_057473505.1 Acidithiobacillus sp. TH-A35
ACCCGCCTGCCCTGGGTGGATAAAGAAGCCTTTCTGATCATTTTGCCCGCATCCCGTGTCGAAGCGCTCAGCACAGAGTTGGCGGCGGCTGGCGCGCGGGCCGGATCTGCGGAGGATTGGCGATTGCAGGCCATTCACGCTGGCATCGGCATGATCAGCAGCGCCACCACAGAAAAAATCATTCCCCAGGAGCTGAATCTGGAGGTATTGGGCGGCATCAATTTCAAGAAGGGCTGCTACCCAGGACAAGAGATCGTCGCCCGCTCCCACTATCTCGGCAAGCTCAAGAACCAGACTTATCGGATCGCGGCGCCGGCGCCGCTGCGGGCGGGTGAAGAAGTCTTCTGCACCAGCATGGGTGAACAGAGCATTGGCATCGTCATCAATGCGGCACCGGATCCTCAGGATGGCTTTGCAGCGCTGGCCGTTGTACGCGCCGCTAACGCCGGGGAAGCCCTGATGGCCGGGGTGCCGGACGGTACGCCTTTGAGCTTAGGGAAACTTCCCTACCCCCTGCCCCTGGACGTCGCCAGGGAAGGATAATCCATGTGGGGTCTGGTGGCAGGCATTGTCAGTTATCCGGTATTTGCCTGGTATAGCAAGCGTTACCTGGATGAGCAGGGACTGGAACGCGGTTTTACCCGCATGACACTGGTGTTTATGGTGGCCACCCTACTCTCTTCGGCGCTCGGTTACGGGGTGTCGTGGGTGACCAGTACGCCGCAGAGTCGCAGCAGTCAGGCCCGATTGCAAAAAGCGAGCACAGTGGTGCTGGATGACGACTTAAAGTGCGCGCAGGACCCCGCCGGCGCCGCCTGCCAGTCCAGTGTGCAGCAGGCTAAGGCCCTGGAGCAAAAACTGCTGTCCGGCCTCAGCGGCGATCGGCAAAATTAGCGGGACACTACAGTGGCTTGGCGGAATGTGGCGAAATGGCTGAGCTGTCCGCCCCGCTGTAAAAGCTCTCCATAGGTCCCCGACTCCACAATCCGCCCCTCGTCGAGAAGGTGAACGCAATCCATGTGCTCCAGACCCACCAAACGATGGGTAATATACAGGACGGTGCGCCCTTCCATGATCTGGCGCAGATCTTTGAGGAATTCCATCTCCGTCACCGGATCGAGCCCTTCGGTCGGCTCATCCAGAATCAGCCAGGGGGCATCCTTAAGAATCGCCCGGGCGATGGCCACCCGCCGACCCTGACCGCCGGAGAGCTTCACGCCCCCTTCGCCGACAATGGTATCCAGACCCTGAGGCTGACTACGCACGAACTCCGCAAGCTGCGCCGTGGCCAGTGCGGACCAAAGCTCATCCTCTTCCGCCTCGCCCTTGGCCACCAGCAGGTTGTCGCGAATCGTACTGTGGAAGAGATAGGAACGCTGGGATACTACCGCGAAATATTCGCGCAGATTGTCTGCCGGGAAATCCCGCAACTCATGGCCACCCAAACACGCGCTGCCCGACTGATAGTCGTAGAAACGCAGCAGCAGGTTGGCGAGACTGCTCTTGCCAGCTCCCGTCACCCCCAGCACCGCAACCCGTGCGCCCGCCGGGATGCTGAGGTCTACGCCGGCCAGGGCATCGCATTGGGCATCAGGATAGCGCAGGTGCAGGCTCTTGAGCTCCAGATCCGGCCGGTCCACCTGCGGTGCGGGTCCCGATGCATCAGGGAAAGGCAGGGGCGTATCCGCCACCGCAAAAATACGGCGTGCGGCCGCACGGGTCTGCCCCAAAAACTGAAAGGCCAGTGGCAGGGCCGCAATGGCCTCGAAAGACCCCATCACGCCCAGGGCAAAGAGGGGCAAGTCTGAACGACCCAAAGCCCCGTCGTGGACCAACGGAATCGCCAGCACCACAATGACCCAGACCGCCAGATTGCCCATGAACCCCATACTGGCGCTGCCGAAACCGGCGATCTGCGCCATACGCGCCTGCCGCCGAAGTAGCGCATCGTTGAGCATACCCGTACGCCGCCGTATCTCCG
>NZ_JBYCKR010000265.1:0-2977 GCF_057473505.1 Acidithiobacillus sp. TH-A35
GCGCCAGCGGGCCGACATGATCGAGACTAGGACAAAAAGGGAAGGCCCCGGCCCGGGACAGGCGGCCATAGGTCGGCTTCAGCCCAAAAATACCGCAAAGGGAAGACGGCACCCGAATAGAACCATTGGTGTCAGAACCCAGGGCGATGGGCACCATGCCTGCCGCTACAGCGGCACCGCTGCCACCACTGGACCCGCCGGTCATTCGCAAGCGGTCATGGGGATTGCGGGAAGGCCCATAGTGAATATTTTCACCCGTAAAATCGTAGGCATACTCACCCATATTAAGGGCGCCCACCACGATGGCGCCCGCTGCCGTGAGCCGCCTTACGGCGGTGGCGTCCGTTACGGCGGGGGCATCTGTTTGATTGATCTTGGACCCAGCGAGGGTAATCTCGCCCTGCAAATCAAAAAGATTTTTGACCGCAAAGGGCACCCCCGCCAGAGGCCCGGGGTCTTCGCCCCGCGCCACCTTCTGGTCCACTGCCTCTGCTTCCCGTAGGGCACGCGCTTCCGTGATGCAGGTGAAGGCATTGATCTCGCCGTTATGGGCGTGGATATGCCGGAGCGTCTCCTGCACCACCTCCGCGGCACGCCACTCGCCGCTACGGACCCGTTGCGCAATTTCCTGCGCCTGCGGAAATGTGTCGTTCTCTGGCTTCATGGACGAAATACCGGGGCCAAATCTTCCGTCATATCCACCGGATGCGCTTCCAGCACCTTGGCCATCCGCGCACTCAGCATGAAATAATGTTTTACCTCTGCACGCCATTCTTCGCGCACACTGAGCCCCATAGAATCGAAGAGATAGTTCATATACGTATCCACGGGCGTATCAGCATCTGTTCCGGGCGGATTCATCCTGCTTTTCCTTTTGTTAAAAATCAGCTTTTTTTTGCCGTAATTGCAGCAACTCTGCCAATACACTGATCGCGATCTCCGGGGGCTTTTTACCGAGTCCTGGCAAACCCATGGGCATGTGCAAACAGTCCGGAATATCCTGTCCGGCGCGGGACAGGGCGTGACTAAAACGCGCCGCTTTGGACCGACTGGCAATGACCCCGAGATAAGCCAAGGGTTTCCCGATAAAATGCTCCAGCAACGCGTAATCCATGGCGTGGCTGTAGGTCATGATGAGCACCATGGCATCGGTTGCCGGAGCCTGCAGATCTGCCCAGGTCCAAGTGTCCACCAGGGTAACTTCTGGCGGAAAGGCGGCAGGATCGGCCCATTCCGGGCGCTGATCGAATACGAATGACGCTAAATCCAGTTTGCTGGCCATGCTGGCGATCGCCCGTCCTACATGCCCCGCACCGAAAATCCATAGCGGCTGATGGTGGGCAGCGGGCAGCGCGAAGTGCCGCTCCTCTACATCCATACCGGGAACGTCAGCATGCAAAAGCACGGTCATGGCATCAAATGGACCGATTTGCCGTCCCAGACGGGTAATCCCGGCCAGGAGCTGCAACCGGCCTGCTGAATCCCGTTGATAGAGACGGGAGGCGCCAGACTGGTACAGCTCGGAAAAAAACCGGGGTACATCCAGCACACAGATTTCTACTTGCCCACCACAGCACTGATCATCCGCCGTGCCCAAAGTAAAATTCAGCAATGCCGGGGATGCTTCAGAACGGGGCGTGCGCAACACCTGACAGATCTGATATTCCATGCGACCACCACCTACCGTGCCCAGCAGGGAGCCATCTTCCAACAGACGCATACTGGCCCCGACCGCCGTGGGCGCAGATCCCCGCACCCGGGTCACAACCGCTTCCCGGACCGGAAGCAAGGGCCGCTGACGACTGGCGAGGGCATTCATGAGGCGTACCCGATCACGGCCACCGGCCCGCCCCCCTGGGGACCCTGATGCTCCGCGCGCGTCGAGACATAGACGCCGGTTTCCCCCGTGACCCCGGCCAACAAGGCGGAGACTACACAGCGGGAATAGCGCATATCGGAGATATCCGCGTCTGTCCACATGGTATGACGACGATGGCGGATATGGCCTCGCGGGTCAGCATCGGATTTGGCGAAGACCGCCAGCACCTTCTCCGCATCGACAGTCGCTAACTGCCCGTTGACGGGCTGCAGTCCCAACTGATTCAGCACAGCATGGATCGCCGGTACATCGATGATGTCCTGCATCACCCCGTGGGCGATGACCAGATCACCGTCCCACCAGCACGAATTGGCGAACAGCACTATTTCGGAGCGCTGCAATAAGGGTTTGGCGGAAACGCTGGCCCGACTGGAGTACAAGGCCCAGTCCCGGTTGATGGCGTCATCCGACAGTTCGGATTCGGTCACCTCACCCAAAGCGAGGGCCACCCCCAGGGCAGAAGCGCCGCGTGACCAGGCCATGTCACAGCGCAGGTGCTCGGCACGGACGTTTCCGGTCGTTGTCGAGCCCAGCGCTGGTATCGCCCCTTTGATCTGCACCAGATGCACATCCCCAGGCTCAACCTGCAAGGCATGCATGAGCCAGGTGACCGCGCGGGCGGTTTCCCGCACCATCGCCATCCGCCCCACTTCCTGCGCGCTAAAAGGGCGGGTATGGGCGGATGCAAGCGCCAGACGTTTTATCGGATACGCTTGCTTAGCCGCCCGACCTGATACCGAAAACACCAGAATATGCGGCGCCGCAACCCCTTCACTACCGCCCGAAAAGGACAACACCACACGTTCTTCCACCAACTCTGGACGGCAATCCAAATGCGTTGCCAGCAGCTGGCTCAAAGCCATCATCGCCAAAGCCCGGGTAAAGTCGTTTATGCCGCCATTACCCTCGGTTTTGCCTATAATCGCGACGATGCTCTGAGGATCTATCGTCCCCTCGGCAATCGCCCGGGCCAGTCCGGAAACGTCGGCAGGGTCTGTCGTAAAAAACCGGTAGACGGAGGTACGCATGGTCTTCGCCTTCTGCGATTAAAAGGGAACCCGGAGTACCCGCCCGGTGCGACGTTGGATGTCGATCTTG
>NZ_JBYCKR010000266.1:0-6675 GCF_057473505.1 Acidithiobacillus sp. TH-A35
AGGAAGCCGATCAGGGTAAGGATGGGCAGTGAGTTCGGACCGGTATTGACGATAGTGGCGGAGATTTCGCGCCACGGAAAGCTGCGCGGGTGGCGCAGTCCGCGCCCGAACTCCAGCAAAAGGGCGCCCAGGAGCAGAAAAAGTCCCCAGAGGTCACGTCCCGTTTCGATCAGGAATGCACCAAATTGATCAAGAAAGTGCCAGGGGCGCCGGGGTGGAGGGGCAATCGGCTGAATCTGCGCCAGACGGGCGAAAATACTGTGTTGCTGGTCCTCCATCCGGATCTTTTCCGGCAATTGGCTGCCCCAGGCCTGCCAGAGCAGGAGTGCCCCGGCGCTGTCGAGGGCCTCGATAGCGGTGAGGTCCCACAGTGTTTCCGGACTGATGTTCCGCAGCGCCGATTCTTGCGCTGCAAAATTGCCGCCGAGACGCCGCAGGGTCCAGCGCCCGCTGAGGCGCAGCGTCTGGCCGTCGCGTTCCCAGTTCGGTTGCTGTGCGTTACTTCCCGTCATGCGCGGGTCTGGGCTTTTCTCGGTCATTCCTTAGGTTATACTCGGCGAATGGCGTTTGCAGGAGTACACGGATGGCTATTGTTGCACGAAGTTCCGGCTTCACCCAACGGTTTCGGCGCTGGCCCACGCTGCTGCTGGTCGCGCTGCCGCTCAGCGCCTGCAGCGCGTTTCCTGTGCACCATCCAGAGGTACAGTTGCTGAGTATCCAGCCGGAGTCGGTGGGGCTGGTCTCGCAGACGTTTTTGCTGGCGCTCAAGGTCAGCAACCCCAATGACAGTGCGCTCCATGCCAAGGCGGGAGAGGCGCGTCTGTATGTGCAGGATCGGCAGGTGGCCTACGGATTGCTGGATAAGCCGGTCGATGTGCCCGCCTACGGCAGTGTCACGGTGAACATACCGGTCACGGGCAATTTTCTGACATTGCTGGGGGATCTCGGCAGTGTCAGCGCCAGGGCTGGGCTCCCCTATACCGTCAAAGGTTATCTGGTGACCGGCATGCTCGATATGCGGATACCTTTTACCGTCACTGGGGCTTTGCATCTGCCGCTGTCACCGAGCCCCAGCGCAGTTTTGCCTTGAGTGCAAGGTGATCGGAGAGCGGTTCGGTGACGGTTTCAATCGCCGTAAATTCCAGGTCAGGGCTGCAGAGGATGTGATCGAAGGAAAAGCGCGGTGACCAACTGGGAAAGGTGGGCGGGCTCCAGGGCGGCGCCTGCAGCCCACTTTCGTTGAGGAGCAGGCGTATTTCCGGGGAGCGTGCCGTGCAGTTCAGGTCGCCCATGAGAATGAGATTCGGGCGTCCGCGCAGACGTTGGGCGAGATCGCGTATCTGACTGAGGCGCGCATGACGGCTGAGGCCGAGGTGGGTGATGATCACTGTCAGGGCTCTTCCTCCAACATTGAGCCGGTTTTCCAGCATGCCGCGCCCTTTCATAAAGCTCGGCAGGGAATGCGCTATGGTCTCTTCAATGGGCCAGCGCGAGAGAATGCCGTTGCTGTGCTGGGCGAAGTCGCCAAAGTCACGGGTACGTTGTTGCGCCCAGTAAGGGAAATGGGCGCGGTCAGCGAGAAAACCCGCCTGATTGACATACTGGCTGCGAAAAGAGCCGGCATCGACCTCGTTGAGTCCGGCGATGTCGGTTTCCTCCAAAATCATGGCGATCCGCTCCAGGTTGCGCAGACTCTGGCCGTGCGGCATCACATATTTCCAGCCGTGCAGGAACATGTGCCGGGCGCGATGGGAGCCGATGCCCACCTGAATGTTGAAAGACGTCACGGAAAACTCTGAAGTGTCAGTCATGGTCGAGCTCAATGTCGAGTTCCTGCCAGGGCGCGCCATCACCCGCGCGGATGAAGGCGCGGAGGAGGATCACCCCTTTGATGTCCGCAGCCAGTAATATCTGATAGGGCGTGCCGGTGGGGACGATATCCGCGATGGGCGCGGCGGCGTGAGCGTAATGTGCGAAAGATGTTTCGCCACGGGACCGGATCAACGCGAGTGTTGCGGCAAAGTTCGCCGGCGGACAGGGATAGACGGAGACGGGCACGTCGGCGATAGCGCCGATAAGTCCTTCGCCAACACCGGATTGCAGGTCTGCAAGCAGGGCGTTGGCCAGGGTGCGTGGCAGTTTCAGGCGCTTCACGCGCAGACGCCACAGGCCGGGTCGCGGCGCAGGGTGATCTGCCGCCACTGCCAGCTTTGCGCATCCACCAGCAGGAGCTGCCCGGCCAGCGGGGAATGGCCCGTGCAGAGCAGGCGGATGGCTTCTGCCGCCTGCATACTGCCGAGTACGCCGAGGAGCGGGCCAAGGACGCCGCTACGTGAGCAGGTATCTCCGGTGTCCTCTACGCCGTCCGGGTAGAGACAGGCATAGCAGGCGCTTTCCGGCACACGAAAATCAAAGACGGCGAGTTGCCCTTCCCAGCGGATGGCCGCAGCACTGACCAGAGGTTTGCCAGCGTTACGGCAGGCGCGGTTGATGGCGTGGCGGCTGCTGAAGTTGTCGGTGCAGTCCAGCACCAGATCGTGGGTGCCCAGTGCCGCCGCAAGAGACTCAGGTTGCGCTGATTCCGCCCAGGCGCTGACCCGAATCTGCTGATTCATGGCACGCAGTCGATCGCGTGCGGCCAGGGCTTTGGGGCGTCCCAGGTCGGCTTCGCTATAGAGAATCTGGCGTTGCAGATTGCTGAGTTCGACCTGATCCCCATCGCAGACGGTCAGGTTGCCGACGCCCGCGGCCGCCAGATACTGGGCGGCCGGACAGCCTAGCCCACCCACGCCGATGATCAGCACCCGGCTGGCGGCCAGCGCCTGCTGTCCGGCAATGTCGATTTCCGGCAGGAGAATCTGGCGCGCATAACGCAGCAACGCAGCGTCGTCGAGGGCGTCAGTCATTGTTGTTGCAGCGGCAGACGGGAGCTTTCGTTGGGCATGTCATCAGTGTAGCAACGCGGAGGGGATTGCTCCAGTTACGGAGTGCTTCGCCGATGGCCCAGGGCCAGACGACCGCCATAGCCGGTGAGTTCCAGATAGCCTTTCCCTACGGTCTGCTGGCCCGTCATGGCGCGCACGGCGCCTTCCCAGTAGACGGTGCCGCTGCTGCGGCTGGCGTCGAATTCCTGATTGTCCATGAGCGGAACGACAGCGAGATGCATGCTTCCCACCTGCATCTGCCAGCGTACAGGGTAACGTATGCCGGTTTGCGGCGACCGCCACCAGCCAGTAGGCCGCATGCGGATGTCTTTGGCCGGAATGTAGTGTACCTGGCCCTGCGCATTACGCTCTGTGCCAGCCAGCCAGAAGGGCGCACCGTCGGCGCGGCGCATCATGAAGACCATGAGGGCACCGCCATCCTGCAGATTGATCCCCAGCCAATCCCAGCCGACGGCCTTTTTGGGCAGATACGCCGCCGACCATTCGTGATCCAGCCACGCCTCCCCGCTGACCAGCTCACGCTGTCCTTTGATGTCCACCGTCCCGCTGACCTTTAGGTGAGGAAGGCTGTAGTAGTAGCTGGCATTCTTCGGGTCTGGACCCTTCCGGCTGATGCCCTGGAGACCTTCGAGTATCACGGGTTGGGTTGGCGTGAATCGCAGTCGATAACGGATTCTTTTGCCGTTGATACGTGTCTCGTAATCCTGCCCCTGCTGGCGCAGGTACCAGTGGCGAATCCAGACATCGGTATGGTCTCGGTCCGCCCCTGCTAATCCGAGACCCGCGCGCGCGGTCCGTTGCGCGGTAAGCAGATGCCCGACGCGGGGATCGCTCAGGGCCGCTTCGGCAAAAAGCAGTTCGCGGGGATTGAAGGCGCTGGGGTTCGCCCAAACCTTAGGGGGCCGGACCCGGAAAAGGTGATCTGAAATCCCAGCGGTTTTCCCGCCGCGTTATGCAGCCAACCCGTTACATACCACCATTCAATGGGGAAATCCGGGTGACTACCCAGGGCGTTGGGGAATTGCATGGGGTATTGCGAGGTGACCTTCACATCCGGCGTGGGCTGTAAAGGCAGGGGCATCCCCGGCAGACTGGATTCGGCCTGCGCTGGTCCATAGAGCCCGCAGCACAGCATCAGAAGACCGGAACATATCCCTTTGCGCAGTAATCCCGACCGTAAATGACTAATCATCATGCAGCACCGCGGAGTTGTGCCGGATCGCCCGCCGCCCGGCCAGCACCATGGTCGCCGTGCTCGCCAGCCAGAGGATGGCACTCAGGGTCAGTAACAGCGGCCAGGACGGACGAAAGCCCATGTGCCAATGGAAAGACTGGGGATTGACCACTTCGATCAGGATGACGCTGATGGCCATCCCCAGCGCGCCGCCGATGAGTATCCCGAGGACTGAAAGAATGCTGCCCTCGGCAAGGAGCAGAGTGAGCAGATCACGCCGCCGCAGACCCAGATGCCGCAGCATGGCGTATTCGTTGCGGCGCATCAGCGTCTGCGCCCCGAAGCCACTGCTCACCCCCAGCAGCCCGATCACCATGGCGACAGCCTCCAGTGCATAGGTGGCTGCAAAGCTCTGGTTGAATATTTGCAGGCTCTGACTGCGAATTTCTTTGGGGGTCGCGACCAATAATTGGCCACCACCGGGCAGTGTCTGCCGCAAGTTGCGGATGGTGGCCGGTATCGCGGCACCAGGACGCAGCCAGAGGGCGACGCCGTTGACGGCATCGTCTCCAGACCATGCGCGGTATTGCTGAATGGGTATGGACACTGACCCCTCCTGATAGGCGTAATCCCGATAAATACCGGCGATGGTCACCGCCCGCTCCTGCCCACCCAGCGGCAGATGGATTACCTGCCCGGCCTGCCAGCGACTGATGCCCGCCAGAATCTCCGAAATCCACACGGGCGGCGGCTGTTGTGGCCCGACCCTGACCGCATGGAGTATCTGCAATTCCCGTTCTGGATCGTTGCTGTTCATGCCCCGCGCGAGAAGCATCACGGGTGGATGTCCCGGCAATAAATTCAGGGTGACTCGCCGCAGGGGTGAGCAGGCGCGGACATTGGGCAGTGCGCACAGCAGATGCGCAGCCCCATGAGGGAGGAATGCGTCCCTATTCATCCCTGCCTGTACATAGAGGTCCGCGCGTAAGATGTCGGTCAGCCAGTTGGCGACCGAGTCGCGGAATGAACCCACCATCACCGCCATGGCCACGACCAGACTAAAGGCCACTACCACTGCAGCCAGGCTTTGCGCCGCCCGCCCCGGCGCGCCCCGCAGTTGTTCCAAGGCCAGACGCCAGACGGGTGCATGGGGCAGGGGAAAGATCCGGGTCAGTCCGCGCAGGAGCGGCGCCAATAAAAAGAGCAGGGCGAAGAGCAGGCAGGCTACCGCGCCGTAGGCCAGATAAGGGATGCCGTGGATGGCCGGAGCTAAAGACCCTGCCAAGGATAGTCCCAAGAGCAGCAGACCTATCCAGGGATGTTGGCGCTGCTGATGGCCTTGTTCTTCTGTGCCGGCACGCAACGCCAGGGCGGGGGTCGCCCGGCTGGTTTCCCAAGCCGGTAAAAAGGCGCCGGTCAGCGCTGCACCCAAGCCCGCCACGAAAAAGATCAGCATGAGTCCCGGATGCCATTGCAGATGCAAAGCCGTGGCACTGAAATACCCCGCCCCGAGGTCGCCACCCATACGTGCCAAGGCCAGCCGGGCCGCCAGCACGCCCAGCGGCAGACCCAGCAGCGCACCCGGCAGACCCAAGACCACCCCCTGCAACAATACGGCCAATACGACTTCGCGGCGGCGCAGGCCCAGGACCCGCAACAGCGCCAGTTGCTGCCGCTGCCGCACTACCCCCATGGCCAGGGTGGAATAGACGAGAAAGGCCCCGGTAAACAGCGCCACCAGCGACAGCACCAGCAGATTCACCCGATAGGCGCGCGATGCATCCGCTGCTACCCGCCCTTGCTGGGCAGGACTTTGCAGCACGGCGCCGACCGGCAAATGGCCACGCCACTGCGCCAGGAAGTCGCCGGTGCTCGTTCCGGGACGCAGGCGCAGGTCCACCTGATTCATGGCGCCCACCTGTCCCCACAACCACTGCACCGCCGCAATATCCATGACGCCGAATGCTCCGCTATCGCCCATATCGGGGAGTTCCCCGATGATCCGTAGCGTGCGTGGCTGCCCATCCGCATCGAGCGTCAGCGTATCACCTACCCGCAGGCCGAGATGCGCCAGCGCCGCCGGGCTCAGGGCAATGTGGTCAGGGGTCAGCATGGCAAGCGGGTTATGCAGGTTGAAAGGCAGCAGTGGTTGCCCCATCCGCGCCGCCTGAAAGGCGTCAATACCCAGAATATGGAGCATTCCTTTGCTGGCAGGATGCAGCACCGGCGCCTGCAAGCGGATTTCCGGAGTAGCTACGGCCACACCTTTGGCCATGCTCAGGCGCACATACCATTGTTCGGAAAAGCCCCGTCCCGGCGCCGTCAGCGCCAGGTCAGCCTGCCCCGACAGGCGCCGCAGTCCGGTAGAAAAATCACTCACGGCCTGAATGTTGATGAGGGCGATGGCCAGTCCCAGCGCGACCCCCAGCGCAATGCCGATGATAGCCAGCACGCTCGCGCCCGACCTTTGGCGCAGGGGACGCCAAACGGCCGCCTGCCACGGAATCCGGGTGATCACAGGAAACGGAAGCCCTGTGCGTCGAAGCGCAGACGCCG
>NZ_JBYCKR010000267.1:0-2608 GCF_057473505.1 Acidithiobacillus sp. TH-A35
GTGGCATTTTTGACCTGACGGAGCAGTCGGGAACGCGGTCCACCACTGATCAGGTGGTCGGTGCGGGCTTTCCCCTTAGGCTCTGGCCGCTTGCCGAAAATCAAAGTTTTCGCCGTTTCCAGTGATTCGTCGGCGGCGAAGGCCCAACGGTCATTGAGGGCGGCGTAGGCGCTGTTTCGGGCCTTGTCTTGCTCAACGGCATCCAGATAGCGGCTTTCCAGACAAAGGCCACGACGCATGACGTCAAAGACGATTTGGCAGAGCGCCGCGCGATGGGGTCCACTGAGGGCGGACAGTTTGGCGTTCTGGGCAAAGAGACTGTCTGTGGCGCTGAATTCGTTCAGACCGCGATAACGGATGTCGATCAGGCCGAGCTGGTCGAGATTGGGGTTGTTGAACCGCCAGCCCCGGCGCAGATCGCGGAGCAGACGGTAACCGATGATGAAGCGCAGTGTTCTTTGCGCTTCCTGCCGTGCCAAGCCCATGAGTTTGGGGTTGCGCAGATATTCGACCAGCGTGGCCTCGTTGATCTGATCAAATCCCAGGGCTTTGAATACGGCATCGGCCAGTTGTTCCTCGTTGAGCAGGCCGCTACCGTTTTGCAGTGCGCCGATGAGGCCGGAACGCAGCGTCAGCAGAAAAATGAAGTCGTTGAAATGCCCCGCCTGTAAAGCGGCGTCCTGCCGGTTGTCCGTAAACCCCAGCAGCTTGCGCGGGTCGGCGCGACCAGCCAAAGGCTCAGGAGCACTGAAGAGCAAACGGAGGGCGCTGAGGGTGAGCATGGTGGTCGCCGAGGAACGGCCCTCACCGGAAAGGCTCGCGAGGCGGTTGATGTCTTTGCCGTGGGCCTCATGGACCTGACCGCATTTCAGACAAAAGCGGAATTTGCCGGGCATGTGCCAGTAACGCTCGCCACGCCCTTCCTGTCCCTGGGCATTGACGAGCACCGGTTGCGGGATCGCCTTTTTGTAGTTTTGCCGGACCTTCACCTCGTCACGGGTAAAATCGAGCCAGTTTTCCGGCAGGTCCTCCAGTTGACCTTGGTATTGCTGATCGGCACGGATTGGGCAAAGAAAGCCATAGACGGTATCTTCATTGTCGTCGGTGCTAATGTCGTCAATTTCGCGGGGCCGATAGCCTGCCGAATCATTTTTGGAATGCCAGACCGGGTGGTATTCCTGACCGCAGTCCCGGCAAAAATGGGCCGGATAGAGTTCCACCCCTTCCGCTTGCCGGTCGGGGGCGAAGCGCTGGGCGTCGAGGGTTACGTCGCGGGTACCAGAGGCTTCCAATGTAGTGAGCACCTTGCCGGGGCCGCTGATGAACTGATGCAGTTTGAAGGCGAAAGGGGGGCGTCCCTGGGGCGTGTGGATCTCATGGGCGGCCAGCAGGAAGCGCTGCAAAGCGCTACGGCTCTCCTCCACGGAACAGCCGCTGTCTGCCGCCAGCTTTTCGCTGGCCGTTTTAACATTCATGGGTTGTGCGCGGCGCGGGGGTTCATTTTCACGCAGTTCGATACCCAGATTCAGTTCCACCCAAATGACCAAGGGGTCTGCCTGAAAAGCGGGGAAATCGGCCCAGCTATGGTGTTCCCGGCTTATGGCGGCATGCAATGCGGCTTGAATGGCGGCGACGTCCTTGAGGGGGTCCGTCACCCGTTCCAGCGTTTCGCCAATCACGTCATGCCCTGATATCCGGGTGCCAAAGAGCTTGCTGGCCACGTCAGCGACCGTGTTGTTGCGATCTGCCTGGGCGTCCATGCTGGACATGGTGGCGGAAGTGCCTATGCACACGAGATGATGGGCCTGCAGGCGTTCGCGCAGGCGGCGCACCAGCAAAGCCACGTCGGCGCCCTGACGCCCCCGATAGGTGTGCAGTTCGTCAAGAATCAGAAACTCCAGCCCATGGCAATGTTCGACGACGCGGCGGTCGTCCTGATCAAAACGGGTGAGGATGAGTTCCAGCATCATGAAGTTGGTGAGGAGAATGTCGGGCGGGTTGTCCGCTATGTTTTTGCGTTCAGCAGAGGATTCTTGTCCTGTGTAACGGGCGACGGTGAAGGGCTGCTGGTCGGCGGCATAGCCGTACAGGAATTTGTGGAGTTCTTCCAATTGGCTGTTGGCCAGCGCGTTCATGGGATAGATGACGATGGCGCGGGTGCGCGCAGGCGTGTTTTCCTCTTCCGCCTCCTTCTCCTTCAGTATCCGGTCGATGACCGGGACGAAGAAGGAGAGGGATTTGCCGGAGCCTGTGCCCGTCGTGACCACATAGCTTTGCCGCTGTTGGCCTTTGGCCAATGCCTGCTCCTGATGGGTATAGAGCTGGAGCGGCTGTGGCCGACCTTCCGCTTTGTCCACCTGGAAAATTTCGGCGCAGTCCCGGTGCAGAAGACCTTCTCTGACCAACTCCTGGACCGAGTGTCCGCGCTTGTAGTTGGGGTTAATCTGGATGAGGGGTTCCGGCCAGTAGCGGCCCTGGTCATATTCGCGCTGCACCCTTTCGCGGATGTCCGCGGCGTCAATACGCGCAAAGCTGCGGGAAAAGGTACTGTATTCTTCTATGAGTTGTTCGCGAAAATTGAAGACGTTTTCCATAGGTTACCGTTGTT
>NZ_JBYCKR010000268.1:0-4879 GCF_057473505.1 Acidithiobacillus sp. TH-A35
AACGATAAGGCGGGGTGCTTGGCGACAACTATGCTGACACCGGGAGTCTAGTGATAGCCGTTTTTCCTTGCCGTCCACCCGAAACTTCAGCCTCCACCACTTCCCTCCGGCAGGAGCAATCTCTAGGTAGAGCCCCTTTTCATCAGATAATTTGTATAGCTTCTCCTTAGGCTTAGACTGCCGGATTTTAGTGTCGGTCAAGGACATTGGGGGCAAATCCGAATAGGCTTATCTTGGTTGCCCCCAATGTTGCCCCCAGTTGCCCCGAGATGGCAAGCGATATCTTGAGACGTTGTGAGGCAAAGAAAAAGCCACTGTTATATAAGTCAGCGGCTTTCAGTGGGATTTGATGCGAGCTGGGACTTGGTGAGATAGTTAATTGGTGGAGCGGAGGAGGATCGAACTCCCGACCTTCGCATTGCGAACGCGACGCTCTCCCAGCTGAGCTACCGCCCCATTGCCGCGTAGGATAAGGGCAACTCCCCCGTAATGCAATGGGCTGCACACGTTGCTGGAAATGCCGAGCGCTACGCCCGGCCCACCACCACGACATCGCTGCCGAAGGGAAAAATCTCCGGCTTGAGGCCGGCCTCGCTGAGGGCTGCGGCAATTTCCTCCGGATGCAGGAAATGGTTGCCCTGCACATGCTCGGTCAGATTTTGAAAGGCCATGCCGCGTAGCGGCGGCTCACGCAGCACGCGGTGATCGTCGGGCCAGGCTGGCTCCCAGATGACGATGGCGCCTTCAGGTTTCAGGCTGGCGTGCAGTCGCTGAAAAATCTCACCGCGGTTTTCCCAGACATGATGCAGGGCGCGATTCATGGCGATGAGGTCGGCGGGCTCTGGCAGGGAAAACTGATGGATATCGCCTTCATCAAAATGCAGGCGATCCGCAACGCCCTCGCTTTGGGCTTTTTCCGTAGCCTGGCGGATGTTTTCGGCGAAACCATCTAGCCCCAGACCGTGCAGATGTCCGCAGCGTGCGGCGAGTGCCCGCAAATACCAGCCATTGCCGCACCCCAGGTCCACCGCCAGCCCACCGCGTGCATCGACTTCGGCAAAGATGGGGACGGCCGGGCAGATTTTCTCCTCGAACGTCTTGCGAAAATTGTTCTCCAGCATCAGCCCGAACCAGGGCAGAATAGTTTCGCGTTCGGCCAGCACTTTTTCACCGGGACGCTCACCCGTGCGCATGAGACCCGCCGCCCGCTCCGCCATGTGTGCAGAAAGTACGGCACCCACCGCTACGCCCACGCGGCTGTTTTCGGCTTCCGGGCGCATGCTGTCGCCATCCTCACTCAGCCGCCATTGCTCATTGTCGGTCAGTTCCAGCCAGCCAAAGGCATAGGCGGCATCACACCAGCGCAGCACGTAGCCGGTATCCATCCCGGCAGCTACCGCCAGCGCTGCGCTGTCCGCGTTGCCCAGAGTATGGAGGATGCTAAAAAGCCCGTTGACGACGCCAATGAAAGCGATGTTCAGAGATAATGCACCCTGAGCCTGCTGCCGAAGTTCATCCATGCTGCGTAAAGCCATGTCACACTCCCTCGTTCAGATGAGATATTTCAAACCGACCACCGCGAGTACCGCGAGGGTCCCCATGAGAAAAGCCCTTTGATTAATGCGCAGATGCAAGCGATTACCTGTCCACAAACCGAGCAGCACTGGTGGAATCAGCAGGAGGAAACCCACCATCAGTTGCCAGGTCAGTAGGGCCAGCGCTATGTACATAAAGGCCCGTAGAATATTGTCCGTGAGGGCAATGCCCTGAAACGTGGCGCGGAAGGCGCGTTTGTCGAGATGACGCATTTGCAGATAGGCGACAATGGGTGGACCTCCACCGCCATACAAACTGCCCACCACGCCACCGAAAATGCCCAGCGGCATTCCCCAGGGCAAGGCGACCTGGGGTAGTCGTTCCGGCTTCATTATCAGCGCGTAGACCACGTAGGCGAGAATGAACACGCCAAGAAAACGGGTAAGATTCTGGGCATCGGTATCCGCGAGAATAAAGGAGCCGATGGCCAGCCCGATCACGCTGCCCGGAACCAGCCAGCGCAACTCCGGCCAGCGCATTTCCCGAAAGTCATAGGCGCCGAGCAGCACGGAACCGAGCAGGTCTAGCAGCAGCACCACGGGCACTACTTCTTTGATGGGGAAAATAAGCGTGAGCAGCGCCACCGAAATCAATCCGGAACCAAAGCCAATCACCGCGCGGACATAAAAGGCGACCAGAATGATCCCCCCGGCGATGGCCCAGAGCAACGGATTTTGAATCAGGGTGGCGTAGGACAGAGAGGCATGCATTATCATACCGACCAGTCTATATGGTTTGTTGATGACCTTCCACATAGGGCTGGTAGGATTGATTCATCCGAGTCGAGCGTTGGTCTATAGGCAACCGTGAAAAAATAGCCTAATATCAAAGCATCCTGAGAAATTGCTTTAACCTGATATAGCCGATGCGGCGAGGTGTTCCCATGCTGGCCTCCATTCCTGTACCCGACACAGATCCTGGACTCTCGACGGCAAAGTATTTCCCTTCCACGGGGTGGTGGCTCTTTTTCTGGCTTTCGTTAGTGGCGATTTTTCTATTTTGCGCACCGCGCGCTGAGGCCGAGACCAGTGGCCTCCCACCCATAGATGCGCGTGCTTATATACTGATGAATGCGGATACGGGCGCCATCATTGCGACAAAAAATGCCTATCAGCCCTATGCTATTGCCAGCATTACCAAGCTGATGACGCTATATCTCCTTTTCAAGGATATTGACAGTGGGCATCTGCAGATGAACCAGCACTTCGTGCCCTGTCACGCGGCGCTACAGACGAGGGGCTCCAGCATGTTCATGCATCCCGGCCTGCCCTTTAGCGTCGCGCAGATGATTCTGGGAATGACGGTGCCTTCCGGCAATGATGCTGCGGTAGAAGCTGCACATCTGGTGGCCGGCAGCGTACCCGCCTTTGTCACCGAAATGAACCAGACGGCGCGCAAAATCGGGATGCTTTCCACCACCTTCTATGATCCCGATGGGTTGCCGCATCCCAATAACATGGCCAGTCCCTATGATATCGCCGTCCTCACTCGCACGATCATGGCCCAGTTTCCGCAGTTCATGCCTTTTTTCGGCCACAAAAGCTTTACCTACGCGGGCATTACCAGCCCCAACCCCAACCTGTTGGTGGGGCGGGTGCCCTTTATCACCGGCATGAAAAGTGGCTATACCGACGCAGCAGGGCATTGTCTCGTTGCTACAGGAACTCAGGATGGCGTGAAGCTGATTGCAGTGATCCTCGGAGTGCCGTCCTTCCACAATGAAAGGCGGGGTTTCTGGAAGGCATCCTGGCAGAGCCTCAAGTTGCTGGACTGGGGATTTGCACGTACCCTCTGGCTGCCTGCAGCGCCACATCTGGAGCGGACCTCGGCACCGTAACCGCTAACCTTTATTCGCTAAGGTGCGCGGACGGTGTAGAACCGGCTGAGTCGGTGGGTGGTTTCTTCAGGAACATGATCAGCGGAATCATGACCAGGAAGCCGTAAAAAACGAGCACAAAAGCATCCAGCATCCCGCGCATGTTCGCTTGGCTGTATAGCACAACGTTACCCAGCACTTGCCAGGTGGTCGGATTCTGGGTCATACCCGCTGCTGCAAGATAGTGATGAAAGGCAGGGTTGAACGGGTTGATAAAGCCGCCCATCTGGTTCCAGCCCACCTGCGTTTCCTGACTCGTCACCGTAGAGACAATGGCGATGCCGATGCTGCCACCCAAGGTTCGCATCAGGTTGAAAATGCCCGAGCCTTCGGCCTGTTGTGATTTTTTCAGGGTCGTAAAGGCTAGGGTGAAGAGCGGAATGGTGACCAGACCAAAACCAATGCCGCGGATGAAGCTGGGCCAGATGACCCAGGCCATGTTGATGTCCAGGTTGTAGAGTGTCGTGAAATAGGTGCCAAAGGCGCCAAAAATGACGCCGACCAGTACGATGTTACGTGGATTGACGCCGCGCCCCAACAGTCGTCCCGCCAGCATCATGGCCAGCATCGCACCAATGCCCTGTGGTGCCATCACCAGCCCTGCGGTGAAAGCCTCATAGTGCATCAGTGTCTCCAGCATGATCGGCAGAATCACCATGGTACCGAAGAGGGCGAGACCGAATATACCGATACCCATGCTGCCGATGGAGAGATTACGGTCTTTGAGCAGGCGCAAATCTACCACCGGATGTTTTACGCTCAAAGAGCGCCAGACAAAAAAGAGCATTCCCAATATGGCACAAATGGTCAGAATGATGATGGTCCGCGAGCTGAACCAGTTATCCTGATCGCCGAGGCTCAATACGCCCTGCAGGCTGCCCAGCCCCAGGGCCATCAGCGCAAAGCCTGTCCAGTCCACGGGGCGGGGGCTGGTGCTCTTGCCGCCGTCGGGAATGGTCTGCATCAACAGGAACGCGAGGATACCGAAGGGAATATTCACATAGAATACCCAACGCCAACTGAGCGTGTCCGTCAGATAACCGCCCAGGGTGGGACCCAGAATCGGCCCCAGCATGATACCCATGCCGAGTATGGCCATGGCCTGACCGCGCTTGTTGGATGGGTAGGCGTCGAGCATGATGGTTTGCCCTACGGGCGCCAGTGAGGCGCCAAAAATGCCTTGCAGGAAACGCCAGAGCACGATTTCCACCAGGCCGTGAGACTGCCCGCAGAGCACCGAGGAAATTACAAAGCCGACCACACTCCAAAGCATGATGGTGCGCTGGCCGTAGCGCTCCACCAGTAACCCGGTGAGGGGTACGTGTTCCCCATGTTCCGCGCCAACACCCTCTACGAGGGTGAGTACCTGAGCCCGCATCTCGGAGTCAGTTGTCGATCTGGCCAGAG
>NZ_JBYCKR010000269.1:0-2990 GCF_057473505.1 Acidithiobacillus sp. TH-A35
GCGGCGGCAAAGTGCCCCGTGGCTGTTTCGCGATGAATCTCCCAGGAGCGGGCAGATATGATTCAGGAACAGCAGGAAGAGGAGGGCGGACTGCCGCCCCTGCGTTCAGATGCGGTCATCCTTGAGGCCAAAACTAAACGAGGCAAACTTTGTAGGGTGATTGACAACACTGTCTCGGTACCCCGTGAGGAGTTGGAGGCCCTGCTCAACGACCTTATTGAGCAGGAGCACTTCGGACCTTCGGGATTGAGTGTGGCGGGGGGTAACACGATCAGTATCGGTGCCCCACAGTCTGCCCATGTACAACTGGGGGGAAACATCTACCGGATGATCGTGGTGGATTACGAGGCGCGACTGGAGGAGTTTTAGCGCTGCCTCTCAGGGCATCAGCCGCTGAATCACCCAGACTCCACCGGTGTCTTCCGAGCGGTGGTAAAGAAAGCGATCATGCAGTCGGCTGCGTCGTCCCTGCCAGAACTCAAAGCGTTCTGGTAACAGGCGATAGCCGCCCCAGGCGGGATTGCGAGGGATATCGCCAGTTGGGTAACGGGCCTGTAAATCGGTTACTCGCTGTTCCAATGCCTCGCGATTGGCGATAGGTTGGCTCTGCTCGGAGGCGGCAGCGGCAAAACGGCTGCCGCTGGGGCGTTGCTGAAAATAGGCCTCTGCCTCGGCATCGCTGAGCCTCTCGACCGGCCCGTTTACGCGCACCTGTCGATCATTCTCCGGCCAGTAAAATACTGCGGCCGCTTGCGGGTTTGCCGCCAGTTCCTGCCCCTTCTGACTGCGCTGGTCGGTGTACCAGCACAAACCACGTTCGTCAAAATGTTTGAGAAGGACGAAGCGTACGTCAGGGTACCCCTCCGCGTCCGCTGTCGCTAACGCCATGGCCGTTGCATCAAAGTTGCCTGCCTCTGTTGCTGCCGCCAGCCAGTCAGCGAACTCGCGGAAGGGATCAGGATTCAGGTCCCGGCGATGCAACTCGCTGTGAATGAAGTCACGGCGGGTACCGCGGTGGTCTATTTCGCCTTCCATATTGCCCCCCAGTCGCTTGTTACCACTTACGCCTTGCGTTCGATGACTCCGTCAGCACTGCCAAACAGCATCACATCCGCACGCCGATGGGCAAATATGCCATTGTCCAGCACGCCCGGAATCGCATTGATGCTTTCTTCCATCCGCAACGGGTCAGAGAGATCGAGTCCGGTGACGTCGAGGATGACATTGCCATTATCCGTCGTGACGCCATTGCGCAGGGTGGGGCTGCCACCGAGTTTCACCAGTTGCCGGGCGACAAAGCTGCGGGCGAACGGAATCACTTCCACGGGCAGGGGGAATTTGCCGAGCATAGGCTTGTCCTTGCTGACATCCGCGATGCAGACGAAGAGGCGGGCAGCACTGGCGACAACCTTTTCACGGGTAAGGGCGCCGCCGCCACCCTTGATGAGGCGAAAGTGCGGGTCGACCTCATCAGCGCCATCGACGTAGACCGGAATATCGCCGGTACCATTGAGGTCGAGCACGTTGAGGCCTCGCGCTTTGAGACGGTTTTCGGTGGCGACGCTGGAAGCCACATAGCCGTCCACATGGATATTGGCTGCGCCCAGCGCCTCGATGAAGAAGTTGGTGGTGGAGCCGGTACCTACCCCGACGACCATGCCGGGCTGGATGTAGCGCAGGGCTGCCTCGGCCGCCATTTTTTTGAGTGCATCAGCATTCATATTATTTTCCTTTGTGTGTTGGTGTGGAGGGAAGACGTTGTATAAAAGCATGGGTGAGTGCCAACGCAGAGGCCGGATTCTGGCCGCTGAGGATAAGGTGGTCAGTGGCGACATGGCTTTGCCACGGAGCGCCGGTGCTCACCCGAAAGCCTTCCTGCCGCAGGCGGTCTTCCAGCGTATAAGGCCAGCGCCCGGCCAGCGATGTTGCTGATTCCTCCGCAGCACTGAAGCAGGTCACCTGTTGCCCGCAGAATGGCGAACGGTCTGCTCCGCCACAGGTAGCCAGGAGTGCCGCTGTGCCGTGACAGAGGGTGGCGATGGGCTTTGCTGCCGACACGCAGTGGCGTAGTAACCGGTCCACACCTGGTGCCTGACAGAGGTCCATGAGCGGCCCGTTGCCTCCGGGAATGAAAACACCGATTAAGGTGTCCAGATCTTTGCCCGTCAGCACATCTAAATCAATGGGTGTGTGCAAGTCCGTCATTTGCCTGACGGCATCACATAAACTGGCAGCCTTGTTATGGTCCCCACCAAGCGTGGCCGGGTCCAGACTCTCGGCATCGACTGGCGGCGGTACACCGCCCGGCGTGGCTACCTGGGGTCGCCATCCTGCTTTGCACAGTATCTGCCAGGGTGTTACCAGTTCTTCTGCCCAGAAGCCGGTAGCGGCTTCGGTGCCGTCATTGAGGCGAAGACGCCGCGCCGCGCTGAGCAGGATCAGGACGAAAGGCTGAGTAGTCATGCCCCGAGTTTAGCATGGCCAGCAGGCAAGGAAAGGGCGGCCTTACCCGTGCGAGAACGGGTCATCATCGGATTATCTGTTATAGAGGACGGAACGGATATTTCTGCAAAATTGCTTGCCGGCGGTGCGGGATTATGTGTGCGCCGTGCAAAGGCACGGTCTTTCAGCGGGTGCGAATCCCGCCCGGCAACTGTCGCTCCAGCCGGTAGCAATCGGGGCAGTCGTGGAGGTAACGAAGCGGCTGAAGCCTCCGGTGTAGAGGGCTATGAAAAGTGGCTTGGTAAGTATGCAGGTTGCAACGTGAGTGAACACTGAGCAGGCCTCGAAAAGCGTAATGCGGAAGCCGACCCGCCACATATACGGGGAAGGCTGTCATCACTGGGGTAGCGAGCGACGCGAACACCCAGTGGTTCCGCCGGGGTATTGGTGGCGGCATGCATACAAGAGGAAGACCGGGGCAACACGGGAAGCCCCATGGGGTGGTCAGCGCTGACCAACTGGTATTCCGTGAGGAGATGTCCAGGCCT
>NZ_JBYCKR010000270.1:0-5129 GCF_057473505.1 Acidithiobacillus sp. TH-A35
GCTGACTGCCAGAACGCCGGGCGCCCAGGCGGTTTGCGCGCTGCTCGACGTGCCCGGACGCACCCTGCGACGCTGGCGAGACTGGTGGATACAGGACTTCCCCATGACAGCCCTCTGGAAGGCGGAAGTCGCCTGCTCTCTGCCGCCCGTCGACCGGGAAGACCTGCCCCTGAGTCTGCTGGCCCGATTTGCGGGTCCTCCCCTTGCCGCTGTGCTGAACGGCTTGGCAATGCTCACGCCGCTGACGATCCGCCAGGGATAAACCAGGGGGTAAAAATCAAGCGGAATGAGGGTTGCAGATTTCCCGCAGAACTTGGCAAGTGTCACCCTGACTGAGGGTTTGTAAGCTGGGTCTCCCGTGTTGCCCTGGGCAGCACCATCTCTGGAGACCTGATGATGAAGACCCGTATCGACTCCCCCCAACGGGATCGCTGGGCGTTGCTGCGCTTTGCGATTATCGGCCCCTTGCTGGCGGCGCCGCCGGCCCCGGGGGAACTGGCTCCGGCCCTGGCCGCGCTGGCTGCCCGGACCTGGCGTCATCCGCTCACCGGTGAACCGGTCCAGTTTGGATTCTCCACCCTGGAGCGTTGGTATTACACAGTGCGTGCCGCCGAGAATCCGGTGATCATCCTGCGCAACCGGTTACGCAGTAACGTCGGCCAGTTCCCGAGTCTGACGCCGCCGGTGATCGAGACGCTGACTTCCCAATATCGGGAGCATCCGGGCTGGACGGCCCAGTTGCACTACGACAATCTGCAGGCCGCTCTGCAGGGGCAGGATGTGACGCTGCCGTCCTACCCGACGATCCGTCGCTATCTCCAGGCGCATGGCCTGTTCCGTCAGGCGCGACCGAAGCGGACCACCGCCGGCGCGATCGCCGCCCGCGATCGTCTGGAACGCCTGGAAGTGCGCAGCTATGAGGTAGAGCACACCGCCGCCCTCTGGCACTTGGATTTCCACCAGGGCTCCCGCAAGGTGCTGACTCGTGCTGGCACCTGGGAGACACCCATGCTGCTGGGGATCATCGACGATCACTCGCGGCTGCTCTGCCACCTGCAATGGTATCTGGACGAAACTGCCGAGAGCCTCATCCACGGCCTCTGCCAAGCCTTCATGAAGCGCGGCCTGCCACGGGCGCTGATGACCGACAATGGCGCCGCCATGGTGGCCGAGGAAACCACCAACGGACTGGCCCTGCTGGGGGTGCTGCACCAGACAACGTTGCCCTATTCACCCTACCAGAATGGCAAACAAGAGACCTTCTGGGGGCAGATCGAAGGACGTCTGCTACCCATGCTGGAGGGCGAAGAGGGGTTGACTCTGGGGGCGCTCAACCGGGCGACGCAGGCCTGGGTGGAGCGGGAATATCATCGCCGTCCACACAGCGAGCTCGGGAGCACCCCGCTGGCCCGTTATCTGGAAGACCCCCATGTCGCCCGGGAGTGCCCCTCCGTCACCGAGTTGTCCCGGGCCTTCCGCATCGAAGTACAGCGGCGGCAACGGCGCTCGGATGGCACGGTCAGCCTGGACGGTCAGCGCTTCGAGATTCCGGCCCGCTACCGCAGCCTCCCGGAGGTCACCCTGCGCTATGCCCGCTGGGATCTGGCGCAGGTCGATCTGGTGGAACCGCGTACCGGTACCGTCCTCTGCCCGATCCACCCGCTGGATAAAACCGCCCATGCCGACGGGGCGCGCCGCACCCTGAGCCCGGCACCGGAGCTCAGCCCTTTACCGGCTTCTGGTATGGCCCCGCTGATACGCCAACTGCTCGCTGAATATGCCGCCACCGGCGTTCCCTCCCCCTATCTGCCCAAGGAGTAAATCATGAGTCAAACCCTGCTGGCCCTCTACGGGCTCAAGTGGAATCCCTTCTCTGCCGATCTGCCCATTGCGGCGGTCAGCGTCCCGCCCAAAGTGGAAGACTTCTGCTGGCGGATAGAACATGCCCTGGTCCGGGAGGGGGGCTTCGCCCTGATCCAGGGCGATCCCGGCACCGGCAAGAGCGTGATCCTGCGCTTGCTGGCGGAGCGCCTGTCCCGATTGCCGGATCTGACCGTCGGCGCCATCCATCACCCGCAGAGCAATCTCGCGGACTTTTACCGGGAACTGGGCGATATCTTTGCCGTCTCCCTCAAACCCAGCAACCGCTGGGGCGGCTTCAAGGCCCTGCGCGAACGCTGGCTCGCCCATCTGGAGGCCACCCGCCACCGCCCGGTGCTGCTCATCGACGAAGCCCAGGAGATGAACGCCTCCGTACTCAGTGAGCTGCGCCTGCTGTCCAGCGCCCGCTTCGATTCCCAGAGCCTGCTCAGCATCATTCTCGCCGGGGATGCCCGGCTCACCGAAAAACTGCGCCGGGAAGAACTGGTCCCGCTGGGCAGTCGCATCCGGGTCCGTCTGCATACCGAGTCGGCCAGCCGCGAGGAACTGCTCGGCTGCCTGGAACACCGGATGGCCGTAAGCGGTAACTGAGCGGCGTTCTACCCTGGAATATGGGGGCCGTGCAGAATGTGTTCCCAGGACAGCCACTGAGGAGCACAAGATGACCCCATCCCGGATAAGATTCCCCCGCCGTAGCGCCCAAGCGTGGCAAGCGTTACTGGACGAACAGGCAGAAAGCGGTTTGACGGTGGCTGAATTTTGTCGTCGAGCATCGATCAGTCCGGCCAGTTTCTATCGTTGGCAGGGATTACTGCGGAAGGGTTTACGGCCCAGTGGGAGGGGTTCTGCCGAGGTAGCCGATGCGGCGCCGGTAGTCGCCGTGACCCACCGCGCTCCGGATTTCGTAGATTTGGGTGCTCTGGGGGATTTGGCCGCACCCACTCGGCAGAAGGAGGCCCCTGCGCAGCGCGTGGAACTGCGTCTGGATCTGGGCGCGGGTCTGGTGTTGCATCTGGTACGGGAATAATGTTTTTCCCGGAAGGCCGGGTACGGGTGCATCTCTGTGGCCAGCCGGTGGATATGCGCAAGTCTTATGACGGGCTCTATGCCCTGACCCGCAGCGTCTTGCAACAGAATCCCCTGTCGGGCCACCTGTTTGTGTTCATCAACCGGCGGGCCACCCAGATGAAGATCCTCTATTGGGATCGCACCGGATTCTGTCTCTGGGCCAAGCGCTTGGAGCAGGGTCGCTTTCTTCCGGACTGGGAGAAAGTCACCCCGCAGGAGATGGATTGGACGGCGCTCAAGCTGATGCTCGAAGGCATCGAGCCGGGGATCCGGCGCAAACGGTATCTGGCTCCTGCCCAGGCGGGATAACCCACCGGTTTTGGGGGGTTTTTGCGTGCTTTTCAGGGTCTTTTTGATGGACAAAGACCGCAATTATTGCTATGATTTTCCACATGAAAAGCATGACGGCAGCGGCCCTGTTTCCGACCCCTTTGAGCCTCGAAGAGGCCGCTGCCCTGTCCCCGCAAACCATCCTCCTGGCAGTCCAGGGATGGTGTCATGCCGAGCAACAAGTCGCCCGCTTTCAAGAGCAACTGGCCGCATTCAAAGAACAGATTGACGCCCTCAAACACCAGCTCGACTGGTTCAAGCGCCAGACCTTCGGCCAGAAGAGCGAGAAGCGGATCCCCGAAGCCCCTGCACAGCAGCTGACCCTGGCCGAAGCCCTGGGGATAGCCACGCCGGAGCCGCTGCCGGAGGCCCCGACTCGTATCATTCCGGCCCATACCCGCAAAAGCACTCGCCGCAAGCCGGAAGACCAGGCCGAATCCGTACCCTTCTTCGATGCCGATCAAGTCCCGGTCATCACCGTGGAGGTACCCAACCCGGAAATCACGGGCCTGACGCCGGAGCAATACACGGTCATCGGCACCAAGGAAACGTACCGCCTGGCCCAGCAGCCCGGCAGCTATGTCGTGATCCAATACGTCCGTCCGGTCATCAAGCGCCGCGACACCCAGACCATCAGCTGTCCACCGGCTCCGGTAGCGGTGCTCGAAGGCAGCCGCGCCGATGTCAGCTTCGCGGCGGGCATGACGGTGGATAAGTTCTGCTACCATCTGCCCCTCTACCGCATTCATCAGCGTTTGCAGGATGGTGGTTTTACCCTGAGCCGTCCGTGGCTCACCCAGTTGATGCAACAGATCGTGAGGCTGCTGGAACCCATTCATGATGCCCAGTTTGCCTCCATCCGGGGCTCCCGGGTAAAAGCCATGGATGAAACCCCCATCAAGGCCGGTCTGAAAGGGCCGGGCAAAATGAAACAAGGCTACTTCTGGCCCGTCTATGGCGAACTGGATGAAATCTGTTTCCCCTACTGTGAGAGCCGCCGGGCGGAACATGTGGAGCAACTCCTGGGGCTGACGGCACCCCCGGGATCCGTGCTGATCACTGATGGTTATGCCGCTTACAGCCGGTATGCCCAAAAAACCGAAGGGCTCACCCATGCCCAATGCTGGGCGCATACCCGTCGGGAATTCTTCGAGAGCCAGGACGCCGACCCGCAGCGGGCGGCCGTGGCCCTGGAGATGATCGGCCAGATCTATACGGTGGAAGCCGAGATTCGGGAGCAGGGCCTGAAAGGCACCCAAAAGCAGGATGTCCGGCTGACCCAAGCCAAGCCTCTGGTCGAGGCCTTCTTCACCTGGGTGGCGGAGACCGCTGCCGATACGGGACTGTTGCCCAGCAACCCCCTGAGCAAGGCCCTCGCCTATGCCCACAAACGCCGGGCGGGGCTCGAAGTCTTCCTCAGCGACCCGGATGTACCCATCGACACCAACCACCTGGAGCGGGGCCTGCGGCGCATTCCCATGGGTCGTAAAAATTGGCTCTTTTGCTGGACCGAACTGGGCGCCAAGCATGTGGGTATCGTGCAAGGCCTGCTCACCACCTGCCGCCTCCACGACATCAATCCCTACGACTATCTGGTCGATGTCCTGCAAAGGGTCGGTCAGCACCCCGCCTCCCGCGTCGCCGAACTCACCCCGCGACTCTGGAAGCAACACTTCGCCGCTAACCCCCTGCGCTCGGACCTTTATAACCTTCGGAAATAAGCCGCGAGAGACGCCGCTCAGTTACCGGTTACATCAAGACTTCGCTCAACATGGTCTGTTCCTCCTTGACGACTTCGTACAAATTGCGGTTGCTCGACAGAATCTCCAGCATTTTCAGATAATCCCGAA
>NZ_JBYCKR010000271.1:0-9319 GCF_057473505.1 Acidithiobacillus sp. TH-A35
CAGCGCCGCCGTTAATGTGGTCTTACCATGGTCCACGTGACCAATCGTTCCCACGTTGACATGCGGCTTCGTCCGCTCAAATTTCCCTTTGGACATCAGACACTCCCCAAGAATACCAGACCCAAGTAAAGACCCAAAAATATGGAGCCCACAACCGGATTCGAACCGGTGACCTCTTCCTTACCAAGGAAGTGCTCTACCGACTGAGCTATGTGGGCCTGAACACTGGAGCGGGTGATGGGAATCGAACCCACACCATCAGCTTGGAAGGCTGAGGTTCTACCATTGAACTACACCCGCACAATAAAACTCGTAACTAAGCCCTGCGCTCAGCGCTAAATAAATTACAGCAATTGGTGGAGGGGGGAGGATTCGAACCTCCGAAGGCAGAGCCGTCAGATTTACAGTCTGATCCCTTTGACCGCTCGGGAACCCCTCCCACGATTAGCGGCGCATTGTGCCGCTTAGGCTTTTCTTTGTCAAGCGAGTTCGGCGGCTGCGGGTGTTTGGCCATTTCCGGCACAGTGGCCATCATTTTGATGATTTATGCGCATCTTGCGCCTTTGGCGCCTTGACAAAGTTGCCCATTTACAACATTCTCAACTATAGAGTGGTCAAGATTTTTTGCCGGGCAGCTTCGCCAGGGCTTGAGAGAGGAGGGTTTCAATAATGCAACATATTAAACGTATTACGCTGCTGGTTGCCATCAGCGGGGGCCTTTTAGCCAGCGCCGCCTATGCGGACGATGGCTACGTAGGTTATGCAATAGAACACGGCGCCAAACCCGTTGTCACCAGCACGGGTATCTGTGTACGTGGCGGACGCCCGGTCACTGATGGTCCTGTGCCCGCCTATTGTGCCCCTGCACCGGTCCCCGTGGCGGTCGCGCCGACGCCTCCCGCGCCAGCACCCGCTCCCATCGCACCTGTAGAGCGGACGATTCTGGTGAGCAAACCGATCACCATTACCGGAATTAACTTCAAGTTTGATTCATACAAGCTTCTGGACCATGACATCAAGGTCCTGGACCAAGTGGCTAGCTTTGCAAAAAACCACCCAGAGGCCGTACTCGACGTCAACGGCTATTGCAGCAAGGTGGGCAGTTACGCGTACAATCTTAAGCTGTCCAAGCGGCGTGCACAAAGTGTAGCGCACTACCTGACGCAACATGGGGTGACGAGCGATCGTATGGTACTGAAAGGCCACTCCTACGACAATCCGGTCGCCACCAACGCTACCCGACAAGGTCGTTTCCTGAATCAGCGTGTGGAAATCAATTCCAGCATCAAGGTCCAGAAGACTGTTCGCTAACTTCTTCTCGGTGCTGCAAAGGCGGGTCCGCTGAGGCCCGCTTTTTTTACCACGACCACGGCGGTGCGCAGCGTCATTTCCATGGTAGACTAGCACCATGCGACAGTCCTTCCTTCGTTTTGTGCGTACGCTGCACATCACCCGCGTTCTAGTGCGTTACCGCCTGGACGATGTACTTTATTTTCTCCCTTTGTTAAAGCCCTATCAGGCCATTCTGCGCCTAAGCCCCATGGCTTGGATAGGACCGCGTCCGCAGGGCACTTTCGCCGAACGCCTGCGTGAGGCCTTGGAAACTCTGGGACCTACCTTTATCAAACTCGGACAAATGCTTTCAACCCGCCGGGATTTGCTTCCCGACCATATTACTCAGGAACTTGCGAAACTTCAGGATGCAGTACCCCCCTTCCCGTCAAATGTCGCCCGGCAGATCATCGAGGCAGCGCTTGGCAAACCGATTGGAGCGGTCTTCTCTCAATTTGAAGATCAGCCTGCTGCTGCGGCGTCCATTGCCCAGGTACACTTTGGGCAGTTACTGGACGGCCGTGAGGTAGCAATCAAAGTCCGACGCCCAGGTCTGCAGCGGATTATTGATCAGGACCTGGCGATACTCGCCCTGCTCGCCGATCTCGCGGAGCGCTATTCTCAGGAGGGTCGTCGCCTGAGAATACGCGCGGTTGTCGCGGAATATGCCAAAACCATTCGCGGTGAACTGGATCTGCTGCGCGAGGCGGCCAATGCCAGCCAGTTGCGGCGTAATTTTGCTGCTGAGCCTGAGCTGCTCTATGTACCCGAAATATATTGGGATTACTGCGCACCCCCGGTATTAGTGATGGAACGCATTTATGGTATTCCCATCGGTCAGCGCGACGCACTGCGTGACGCGGGCATTGATTTTGACCAACTCTCGCGACGCGCCGCAGAAATCTTTTTCCGCCAGGTCTTTCGCGACGCGTATTTCCATGCGGATATGCATCCCGGCAACGTCTTTATTGATCCGAAGAATGGGCGCTTTATAGCCGTTGATTTCGGCATCATGGGGAGCCTGGATGATGCGAGCCAGCATTACCTCGCCGAAAATATGATTGCATTTTTTCGGCGCGACTACCGGCGCGTAGCGGAAGCGCATGTGGAAGCCGGATGGGTACCACCAGACACCAACGTACAGGATTTCGAAACAGCCATTCGTGCCATTGCGGAGCCGGTGTTTGAAAAGCCCCTGAATGAAATATCCGTCGCCAGTCTCTTGCTTCGTCTCTTCCAGACGACGCGCGCTTTTCAAATGCAAACTCAGCCACAACTCCTGCTGCTCCAAAAAACGCTGGTCAACGTCGAGGGCATTGCCCGCGATTTCAACCCAGCACTCAATATCTGGGAAATCGCCACGCCACTGCTGACGGAATGGCTCAGTCGCCAGCGCGGTCCGCAGGGCTGGTGGTCTGCGCTTAAACAATATTTCCCACAGTGGGGATTGGTGCTGCCCGAAATGCCGGTACTCCTGCACAATATCCTGCGCCAAGCCCAACAGGGAGAACTGCCCCTGGTGATTCGCAATAACGACATCGAGGGCATTCGGCAGGAACTGCATAATGGTTTGCAAACGCTTACCTATAGCGTAGGCGGCACGTTTATTGTGGTAGGCTTAGGCATTATCGCGGCGCTGGAGCATCGGCTGGATAGCCCAATACTCAATTTACCGGTATGGGCTTGGCTGATCATCCTGCCCACGGCACTCTGGGCCGGGACCAGGTGGGTGCGCAGCGTATTTTTCAGGCGTGGTTAAAGTATGTAAGTGACCATTACAACAAATACGCAACCAAGCAAGGGAAAGGAGGATGTCATGTGGATGGTGGTTTCTTTTTTGATTGCGGCACTGGCTGTCATCTTTGCAGTTCAGAACGGGGCACCCGCAACTATTCATTTCTTCTCGTGGACGTTTGCACAATCCCAGGGGGTAGTCCTGCTCAGCGGTTTCGTCGCCGGTTTTACTGCGAGCATGCTGATTTATCTACCCACGCACATCCGTAACAAGCTGAAAATCCGTCGTCATGAACGACGTGTGGCCGACCTTGAAGGGCAACTCAACGCAGAACGCGGCAAACGGGAGTACATCGAAAAGGAACATGCCGCCGCCATGCGTGTCCAGAAAGGTAACGGCATAGCGGTCGGCAACACGGAAAAAAGCACTGACTAAATGATCAGGCGCACATCAAGGTGTGACTACGGTCTTTTTCTCGACAGCAGCCACCGATTGGTACTCCGGATGCAGACGCGCCAAAGTTGCCAGATTACTGGTGGCCTGGGCATTTCCGAGTGCTGCGGCCTTGTGCCACCAGAGGCTGGCCTTGCTGTAGTCCTGTGGTACCCCTTGCCCTAAGAAATAGAGATTACCCAAGTTGTACTGAGCGGCGGCAATACCCTGCGCTGCCGCCTTCTCCCACCAGTAAGCCGCTTTGATCTTGTCCTTACTGACACCTTGCCCGAAATAATACTGCATGCCGAGATTATATTCGGCCTTGCCATAGCCATGGAGGGCAGCCTTATCAAACCACTGTGCGGCCAAACCATAATTTTGCGGAACCCCATCACCTAGGGCACAACGGGTGCCAATCGTGTTTTCAAGCTTGGCGGTGGTGAGATCGGCGGGCTGGGTAGTAGCCACATCCTCCAAGTCTGTCTTAGCGGCGATCTGCGCTTCGGCCAAGGGAACGGAAAGTACCAAAAGTGCTGCGCCACTCGCAGCGAGGAGGGAACATTTACTGAAATTATGATGAGCGCGCATAGAAACTCCAGGCTGATTGACAATATCTTGCAGATGATGAGGTTACACCAAGAACCTCGTGCGTCGCCAGAAGTTTTTCTGGCGCCCGCCAAACCGGAATTTAGACAGGCCGCGACCAGCAGCGCACAGATATCCCCCTGCCGCGCAGCCGCATCAGACGCTTTAAGTGGATAGCTGAGCGTCGATCCAGGCCTCTGCTGCGTACCAGTCTGCCTGGCAGTCGCTTCCCGCAAAGCTGCGAGCCTCAGCAAGATAGTAGGCACGTTCAGCAATCATGCGCTGGCGATCCGCGGCAGAGACCGCGGGGGACTTCGAACGCCCGACGCTACGCGGCATTTTGACCGGCGTGGCGTCCCCAGCCGGTTTACGGGCGCGAGCGGCGCGCGTTTTGGGCACAGCGGCTGCGTCCGGTGCCGTCGCGCGACGGACTGGCGCTGCCCTGGGATCCACCGAAACTTCCGTGGATTTTGTGACTCGTTTTTTAGGTTGCTCTTCCGCCATGGCTACACTCCTAGGAACATGGAAAAACCACTTTGTAGGTGATAGCACAAGATGGCAGAGTTTTCAAAGCCCAGGGTCAGACCATATCCACATCGGCAGAGCGAAAGCAGACTAGTTGCGATTTGTCAGCGACCAGCCTGCAAAGTCTCCGGAGCGCGCCATTTCTGCGCCAGCTTATCCAGGACTGCGTTCACAAAGCGATGGCCCTGCTCACCACCAAAGTCTTTACCCAGCTCTATGGCTTCATTGATGATCACCCGGTAGGGCGTTTGCGGATAGTCCCGCAATTCGTAGGCCGCCAGGCGAAGAATCGCCCGTTCGACTTCGCTGACCTCATCGGCCCAGCGGCGATCCTGAACTTCCTGGGCAATGGCGGGATCCAGCTCGGGGATTGCGGCACAAACCCCTTGCCAGAGACTTTTGAAGAAAGCGACATCGGCGCCCTGCAAACGCTCAGGGTCGGAGGTAAATTGCAACTCGATCTCGGTGCAGTGGCCGGGATTCATCTGCCACTGATAGAGGGCCTGAACGGCAGCTTGACGCGCCAAACGGCGGCGACTGATTTTCATGGAGTGCTGTTCAGATCTGACGCAACAACTGCACCATTTCCAGCGCAGTCATAGCAGCATCAAAGCCCTTATTACCCGCTTTAGTTCCGGCGCGCTCAATGGCCTGCTCAATGCTATCCGTGGTCAGCACCCCAAAAATCACCGGGACTCCCGTATCCATGGATACCTGAGCCACACCTTTGGACACTTCGGCCGCGACATAATCAAAATGCGGGGTACCCCCGCGAATCACCGCACCCAAACAAAGCACCGCATCATAATTACCACTGCGCGCCAGTTTCTGCGCGACCAGCGGCATTTCATAAGCACCCGGCACATAAACGACGTGAAGCTGTTCTTCTTTTGCACCGTGACGGCGCAACGCGTCGATGGCACCCTTCTCCAGCTGCTGGGTGATAAAGCTGTTGAAGCGGCCGACCAACAGGGCAAAACGATGTTCACCAGCCTGCAAACTGCCTTCGATATGACGAATCATGACTCATCCTCGGATACTTCCTGAAAGGGACGTTGGTCGACGATCTCCAGACCGAAGCCGCCGATACCACGGTATTGAAACTGGCTGTCGCTAAGGACCATCGCCTGATGTACCCCCAGATCGGAGAGAATCTGGGCGCCGATACCAAAGGTGCGCAGAACGCGCCCAGCGTCTCCGGCCTGACCAGGCCCCTTGGGCTTTTCAGGCAGCGCGGCAACATCCCGCAGGAGTTCTTCGACACTCTCCTGATGGTGGAGGTAGACCAGCACGCCACGACCTTCCGCGGCGATCCGCCGCAAAGCAATGGTGTTTGGACTGGCTTCACCGGCGAACAGATCATTCAATGTTTTGCCAACCTGTACCCGCACCAGTACGGGTTCATCACGCGCTTCCAGGTCGCCGAGGACTAGGGCGAAGTGCGTTTCACGGGCAACCCAATCACGATAGACATGGAGCTGAAAGTCGCCGTATGGGGTGTGCCACGGACCACTCGCCTCACGCTGTACGATTCGCTCTCGTTCCAGGCGGTAGCGGATCAGATCGGCAATGGTGCCAATTTTGAGGCCATGTTCTGCCGCATAGGGGAGCAGGTCAGGCAAACGCGCCATTTCGCCGTCGGTGTTGAGAATTTCGCAGATGACGCCAGCGGGTTTGCAGCCAGCCAGCCGGGCAAGGTCTACTGCCGCTTCCGTATGACCGGCACGAACCAGTACACCCCCGGCTTCCGCCGCCAAGGGGAAGATGTGACCGGGCATCACGATGTCCTCGGGGCCGGCGTCATCGGCAATGGCCGCCTGAATCGTCACCGCGCGGTCGGCGGCGGAAATGCCGGTGGTGACACCGCGGGCGGCCTCAATCGAGACCGTAAACGCGGTGCCTAAGCTGGCGGTGTTGTGGCCCACCATCTGTGGAAGACGCAATTGCTCGCAACGCTTGCGGGTGAGGGGCAGGCACACCAGACCACGCGCCTGGGAGACCATGAAGTTGATGGCAGCGGGCGTCACAAACTCCGCCGCCATAATGAGGTCGCCTTCGTTTTCACGCCCCTCATCATCCATCAGGATCACCATGCGTCCGGCGGCGATGTCGGCGATGATTTCCTCGGCGGGGCTGATATTGGCACTGCTCATACGGGGAACCCTTTTGCGGCCAGCGAATCGCGCGTAATTTCGGATTTTAACCCGGACCTGGGGCCCGTGACCACCCAGCGCTCCAGATAGCGGGCGATGAGATCCACCTCCAGATTGACGGCATGCCCCGATCGCCACTGCGCGGCCGTCGTCTGCGCCAGCGTATGGGGGATGACGTTGAGCATGAACGTGTCACCACGGAGCGCGTTGACGGTCAGGCTGATACCGTCCACACAGATGCTACCCTTGGCGGCGATATAACGCAGCAGATCCGGCGGCGCAGCGATGGCAAATACCTGCGAACGTCCCGACACGCTCACTTCGCGAATATGTCCGACACCATCCACATGGCCAGCGACCAGATGGCCTCCCAGGCGATCGGCCAGACGCAAGGCTTTTTCCAGATTGACCGGGCTGCCCGCCTTGAGACGCCCAAGAAGGGTTTTGTCGAGGGTCTCAAGGGAGACATCGACAGCAAAAGCGTCGCACTGGAGTTCCACCACCGTCAGGCAAACGCCGGAAACCGCAATACTGTCGCCCAACTGGACATCACTAAGATCAAGTTTCCCGACAGCGACGGTCAGCCGTAGGTCGCCGCTCTGGGGCTGCATCCCGCGGATCTGGCCCAAGCCCTGAATAATACCGGTAAACACCACTTATCGCTCCTGCGGACGCAACGTCCACTTGATATCGTCGCCCAGTTGAGTGATATTGATCACCGACCAGCGCGGCACCTCCGCGAGATTCGCGTAGGGGCCGGTCGCGAGCACCGGTCGCGCGTCCTGCCCGAGCAGCAGCGGTGCCACATAGAGCAGCCATTCGTCGACCAAATTGGCTGTGAATAAGGAAGCAGCGATGCCTGGCCCCGCTTCTACCAAAATATCATTCAATTCCCGCTGGGCGAGCATGGTCATCACTTCTTGCCAGTCCAACTCCCCTCCCGTTCCACGACAAGAGAGCAACTCCGCACCGGCAGCGCGCAGCGCTTCCTGAGTAGCGCTTGGAGCATCCGGATAGTGACAAATCCATACCGCGCCCGGCGTACTAAAAAGCGCCGCATCGGGGGGGGTACGCAAGTGGGTGTCCAAAACGATTTTCACCGGATAGCGCTGCGAGGCCACCTCCAGGCGTGGCGCCAGGCGGGGATTATCGGCCAGTACCGTGCCGATACCGACAAGGATGGCACTGGCGCGCGCCCGCTCCTGCTGCACATCTGCGCGCGCTGCCTCCCCCGTCAGCCATTGGCTTTGCCCGTTGGCGAGCGCCACCCGGCCATCCAGACTCATGGCCTGCTTGAGCCGCACCCACGGACGGCCATGGCGCATCCGCTGCAAAAATCCGGGATTCAGGGCTTCCGCCGCCGCCCCCAGACAACCCTCGTCAACCACAACCCCGGCAGCGCGCAAATATTCCACGCCGCGCCCGGCCACCAAAGGATTGGGGTCGCGCATAGCAATCACTACCCGCGCCACACCCGCTGCAACCAGCGCATCCGCACAGGGCGGGGTGCGGCCCTGATGGCTACAGGGCTCCAGGGTGACATAAGCGGTGGCACCACGCGCGGCATCGCCCGCTTCCGCAAGTGCGAACACTTCGGCATGCGGTTTGCCGGCCTGTAAGTGGGCGCCCCGCCCGACGACGGATCCATTTTTGACCAGCAAGGCCCCCACACGCGGATTGGGATGTGTGCTGTAGAGTCCCTGCTCTGCTAGTACCAGGGCCTCCCCCATGAAGACAACATCCTGCTCAGTCGTCACGAGCCGCGTCGGCTCCCTCGCCGGGGACCGCTCCCTCTTTCATCCGTGCGATTTCGGCACTGAAGGCGTCGACATCTTCAAAGCGTCGATAGACCGAGGCAAAACGCACGTAGGCGACGGGGTCAAGGTCCCGCAAAGCCTCCATCACCAGTTCGCCAATGAGACGCGCCGGAATCTCCCGCTCACCGCGTTCGCGGATCCGCCGCTGGATCATCCGCACGGCAGCATCCACCCGCGCCGTCGCTACCGGTCGTTTGCTCAGCGCCCGGGTCAAGCCCCGCTGGAGTTTGTCTTCGCTGAAGGATTCGCGTCGCCCATCGGTCTTGACGACCATAGGCAGCGCCAACTCTGCCCGTTCAAAGGTGGTGAAGCGTTGCCCGCACTCCGGACATTCGCGCCGCCGCCGTACACTCCCGCCATCATCCGCGAGGCGGGAATCCACCACGCGGGTATCGGCGTAGGCACAGAACGGACAGCGCATGAATACTTAGCCGTACACCGGGAACTGATGGCAAAGGGCCTTCATGTCCGCCTGGACCCGTTCAATGACCGATGTATCGCCGGTCGCATCCAGGACATCCGCAATGCAGTTACCCAGATGATGCATTTCGGACTCGCCAAAACCACGCGTGGTGGCTGCGGGTGTACCGATACGGATACCACTGGTGATCGCCGGCGGACGCGTGTCGAAGGGCACGGCATTCTTGTTGACGGTGATGTTAGCCTGCCCCAGTGCCTCTTCCGCCTCTTTACCCGTAACCTTCTCGCCCAGGTTCAGCAAGAAGAGATGGTTGTCG
>NZ_JBYCKR010000272.1:0-2782 GCF_057473505.1 Acidithiobacillus sp. TH-A35
GACACTGCTGGAGTCGCTGGGTGCCGAGGTGCTGCCCCTGGGGCGGTCGGCGGATTTTGTGGCCCTGGACACTGAGGCCCTGCGCCGCGAAGACACGGTTCTGGCGCAACGTGCGGTGGCTGAGCACCATCTCGATGCGCTCCTGACCACGGACGGCGACGCTGACCGTCCCATGATCGCTGACCATGAAGGCCGCTGGTGGCGCGGTGATGTGCTGGGGATTCTGACGGCCCATGCCTTGGGCGCCCATACGGTAGTCACGCCGGTCAGTAGTAATACGGCGCTGGAGTTGTCCGGCTTTTTTTCGGAAATCCGCCGCACCCGGATTGGTTCCCCTTATGTCATAGCGGCGATGCAGGGCGCTTTGCAGGAGGGACAGGTGCCCGTCTGCGGTTATGAAGCAAACGGTGGTTTTCTGCTGGGTAGTCCGCTCACCCGGGATGGCCGCATTCTGGTGCCGCTCCCTACCCGCGACGCGATTCTGCCCATGTTGACGGTGCTGACGGCGGCGCAGGAACGGCGCATTCCCCTGGCCGCCTTGCTGGCCGACCTGCCACCCCGTTATACCGCCAGCGACCGTTTGCAGGACTTTCCCACGGCGCTGAGCCAGCGCTACCTGGATGCTTTTCGCAGCAAGGACAAGGTGGCGAATCTCGCGGCTTTCAGCGCTGCCTTCGGAGAAATCACGGGTGACGCACAGCACCTGGATCTGACGGACGGTATCCGGGTGACCCTCGCGCCGGGCGGCATCATTCATCTGCGGCCTTCCGGCAACGCGCCGGAACTGCGCTGCTATACGGAGGCCGACAGCCCGGAGCAAGCCGAAACCATGCTGCGCACGGCGTTACAGGTCATGAATGGCTGGCGTGCCTAAGCGGCAGATGCGGCGCATCTCTTTCTCGCGCATCTGGTGGGTGTATATCGGCGCCGGGCTGCTGATTGCGGACCTGTTGCTGATGGTGCTGCGCTATCTGGGCGTGGTGTTCAAAACCAACGCGGTGGCGGAACTGGCAGTCCACCATGGCGTTGATGCCGAGGCGCAAAACCTGTTGCACCTCGCGGACGTGCTGAATGTCGTCCACTGGAAATGGATCGGCGAAATTTTCCTGGTCGGCGTTGTTTTACTTTTTATCGGACTGTGGAAACCTTTTTACCGAAAAAAATAATTCTGCCCATCTTCAGCCCATGCCCTGACTGCGTAAATAATCCTCATAGGTCCCCTTGAAGTCCTGAATGCCCCGCGGAGTAAATTCGATGATGCGGGTGGCCAGTGAGGATACAAATTCCCGGTCATGACTGACAAAAAGCAAGGTTCCGTCGTATTTTTCCAGGGCTGAGTTAAGAGACTCAATGGATTCCATATCCAGGTGGTTGGTCGGCTCATCGAGAATCAGCACATTGGGTTTCTGCAGGGTGAGCTTGCCGAAGAGCATCCGGCCCTTTTCGCCACCGGAGAGCACCTTGACCGAACGATTGACCTGATCCTGCCCGAAGAGCAGGCGGCCCAGCACACCGCGGATCACCTGGTCATCATCGCGTTCACCGCGCCACTGGCACATCCAGTCGAAAAGCGTCATCTCCTCCGCAAATTCCGGGGCATAATCCTGGGCGAAGTAACCGATACGCGCATTCTCCGCCCATTTTATTTCGCCGGCATCGGTGGTCAATTCGCCCATCAGACAACGCAACAGGGTGGTTTTGCCCAGGCCATTGGAGCCGATAATCGCAATCCGTTCGCCCGCTTCGACATGCAAACGCATTTTATGAAACAGGCGCAGATCGCCAAAGGATTTGCTCAGGTCCTTCCCATCCAAGGCATTGCGATAGAGTTTACGTTCCTGATTAAAGACCAGATAGGGATTTTGCCGGCTGGAAGGCTTCACCTCTTCGAGCTGGATTTTCTCTAACTGACGGGCGCGGGAAGTCGCTTGCTTGGCCTTGGAGGCATTGGCGGAGAAGCGGCTCACAAAGCCCTGCAACTCGGCCATCTTCTCCTTTTTCTTGTCATTATCGGCGAGCAACTGATCCCGCACCAGGGTTGAAGCCTGCATATATTCATCATAATTGCCGGGATAAATGCGTAATTCACCGTAATCCAGGTCAGCCATGTGGGTGCAGACGCTATTCAGAAAATGGCGGTCATGGGAAATGATGATGACGGTGCTGTTGATGTTGCTGATGAGTTCTTCCAGCCACTGGATGGTATGGATGTCGAGGTTATTGGTCGGCTCGTCCAGCAGCAGAATATCGGGGTCGGCAAATAGCGCCTGCGCCAGCAATACCCGCAGTTTCCAGCCGGGTGATACCGCGGACATCAAGCCGCTGTGCTGCTCCAGCGGAATACCCACACCACTCAGCAACTCCCCGGCCCGGGACTCGGCCGCATAGCCGCCCAACTCGGCAAACTCCACCTCCACATGCGCCACGGCCATCCCTTCTTCGTCGGTCATCTCCGGCAGGGCATACAGGCGATCGCGTTCCTGCTTGACGCGCCAGAGTTCGGCGTGACCCATGATCACCGTGTCTAGTACGGTACAGTCCTCAAAGGCAAACTGATCCTGGCGCAGCTTGCCCAAACGCTCGCCACTGCTCAGGCTGACGTGTCCGGAACTGGGCTCCAGATCGCCACCGAGAATCTTCATCAGCGTCGTCTTGCCGCTGCCGTTGGCCCCGATGAGGCCATAGCGGTTGCCATTGCCAAACTCGACGGAGACGTTTTCAAAGAGGGCCTTGGCCCCGAATTGCATGGTGAGATTGGCGGTGCTGAGCAAGATCGACTCCG
>NZ_JBYCKR010000273.1:0-3718 GCF_057473505.1 Acidithiobacillus sp. TH-A35
CGCGGGCGGCAGTCAGATAGAGGTCAACACCCTGAAAGTAGTGTTCATCGGTCAGGACCGATAGGCAGGCCGCCCCATGGGCTGCGTAATCCTGGGCAATGGTCACCGGGTTGAAGTCCTCGCGGATAACCCCCGCCGACGGGGACGCCTTCTTGATCTCGGCAATGACGGCCGCCTGGCCTCGGGCGATTTTGGCCTGAATGGCGCCGATGAAGTCGCGGGGCGGCGCCGCCAGGGCCACCGCCGCCTGCAACTCCGGGAGGCCCAGACGAGTCTGGCGCTCTACTAATTCCGCTCGCTTGCGGGCAATAATCTTTTGAAGTATGTCGGCCATGTCCTATCCCTGTGGGGTCCTGCCCAGCAATGCCTGCCACTTGTCCCAGGCGGCGCCGGAATGGAGCACAGCCCGGGCGACTACCACGCCGACCGCCATATCGGGGACCACGCCTGCCGCATAGAGTGCGGCTCCGGCATTGAGGAGGACGACGTCGCGACGCGGGCCGGGGCGATTCTGTAATACCTCTTCTGCCGCCGCCAGGGCCGCCGCCACACTGTCGATTTGCAGGGTCGACAGCGGTGCTCGCGACAACCCGAAATCCTCCGGCTGAATCCGGCTGCGGCTGATCACGCCGTCTTTTAATTCAGCCACATCCGTTGGCCCGGACAGGCTGATCTCGTCCAGACCGTCATGACCATGGACCACCAGGACATGGCGCGATCCCAGTTCCCGCGCAGCCTCCGCCAGAGGGATCAGCCAGCGCTCGGCATAAACGCCGAGCACCTGATGCGGCGCCCCCGCCGGATTGCTCAGTGGTCCCATGAGGTTGAAGATGGAGCGGATGGCGAGTTCCTTGCGCGGACCGGCGGCGTAACGCATGGCGCCATGGTGGGCTGGAGCAAAAAGAAAGCCGATGCCGATGCGCTCAATGCTTTTGGCGACGTCTTCAGGGCTCATGTCCATGGGCAAACCCGCGGCTTCCAGCACATCGGCGCTGCCGCTGCGGCTGACCATGGAACGGTTGCCGTGCTTGGCCACCCGTGCCCCGCCAGCCGCCGCCACCACGGCAGACACCGTCGATATGTTGAAGGTGCTCAGGGCATCGCCGCCAGTGCCACAGGTATCCAGCAGGTGATCGGTGGAGACCTGTACCCGCGTCATGCAGGCGCGCAGGGCCTGGGTGGCACCGACCAGTTCCTCTACTCGCTGCCCTTTCATGCGCAGGCCCATGAGCAGGGCGCCGATTTGTGCGGGCGTCCAGTCCCCGGCCATGATGCCGGCGAAGACCGTTTGTGCCTCTTTGCGCGACAAGTCCTGCCCCGCCACGATTTGCTCCAGTATGTCCCGGACGATCATCGTGCGCCTCCTTGCAGAAAGTGTTGCAGCAAGATTTTGCCGTGCTCGCTGAGAATGGATTCGGGGTGAAACTGTACACCCTCCACATCCAGGCTGCGGTGGCGCAAACCCATGATTTCTCCTTCTGCGGTCCAGGCCGTCACCTCCAGCGCTTCGGGTAGTGAGTCGCGCTCGACGATCAGGGAGTGATAGCGGGTGGCGGCGAAGGGGTCCGGCAAATCCCGGAATATCCCCTGGCCCTGGTGAAAAATGGGCGAGGTTTTGCCGTGCATCACCTGCGCCGCGCGGACGACCTTGCCGCCGAAGGCCTGGCCGATGGCCTGATGCCCGAGGCAGACCCCCAGCAAAGGGATCTTCCCGGCGAAATGATGAATAACGTCCAGAGAGATACCCGCCTCGTTAGGGGTACAGGGGCCGGGCGAAATGCAGATGCGGCTGGGCGCCAGTTTCTCAATGGCCGCCACGTCGATGGCATCATTGCGCTCGACCCGCACTTCCGCCCCCAGTTCGCCGAAGTATTGCACCAGGTTGTAGGTGAAGCTGTCGTAGTTATCAATCATGAGCAACATGACAAAATTATCCTATTGATTTGTATGTATTTTACTATAAAACACTCGCGAATCATACCCTCTTCCATGCCCGCTTTTTGCAAGGCCGTGCTTTAATTGGGCTGTAGATTACGCGTTCTCCGTAAAAAGTGCGATTTAGACAGTCACCAGCACCCGATGCGAGGGGGTGTTCGTCCTCTGGTTAGAAAATTGCCCATCAACGCCAGCAAGGGCGAGATGATCAGTGTCGGCCCTTCTTCAGCGGATTTCTTGCTGCCCTTGGCGACTTGGGCGGGGGTGAGGTCGCGGGTGTGGAAGAGATTGTAGAGGTCGGTGGGGCGGATACTGGGGTAGATCATCGAGCGTTCTTCTTGTCTTGTGCCAGGCGATATTTCTGGAGGCGGCTGTTGGGCTTGTCGGGGAGGGTGTATTCGATCAGGCCAGCTTCCATGAGATCGGCGATGGCCTGCTTGGCCGCGCCGGAAATAGATTTGTGACCCAATGCCTGCGCAATTCCCGAACGGCCCAAGGGGAAACGAGCAATCGCCACCATAATTCGGTAATGGATCGACTCTGGCCCCCACTCTGGCCTCGACTCTGGCCTCGACTGGGTCGACTTTACCCCCGCCTGTGACTCCGCCACTTCCCGCGCCGCCGGGTGGATCGGCAGCCGCACCATGAAGTAGCTGTGGTCTTCGTCGAACTCGAATTCAGCGGGAGGGGAGCCATTTTTCTCCATGGCTTCCATGATTTTGGGGATGCCAGTGGAACGGCCCTCGGTGAATTCGAGTTCCTTCAGAAACTCACCGATGCGCCGGTTGCGATAGCGCCGTGGCCGGGCGCGACCGGCGCGGAGTTGCTCCAGTCGCACCGACCGATCCGGCCCCGGATAGCTGATGACAAATAATTCGTTGCGCTCGATACGGACCTCGATGGGTTCGCGCGTGTCGTAGCCCCGGTGATAGACCGCATTGACGACGGCTTCTTCGATAGCGTCGTAAGGGAAGTTTTCGACGCGGGTGGCTTCGGCTCGTCCGTGATGCTTGATGATGGTTTCGGTAATCAGGTTGCGCTTGATGTAATCGAGCGCGTCGCGGGTCATGCGGGGTATCGGGCCTTTGAATATTTTTTCCGAAAATTTGTTGCCACCCGGCCCTTCCTTGGGAAACCAGACGACGTCGATCTGCATGACAGGGAAGAAGCGCCAGGGCTCCGGATTGAACATCATCAAACCGACGTTGAGGGGGAACGGCGCTTCGTCCGGGCCGCCGATAACGCCCATTTGGCGGCCGAGTTCGACCAACGAAAGATTGGGCGCCTGTCTGGCCAGATCGCTGCCCACCTGTTGCAGATAGTCCTGCATCAGTGCGCGGGAGAGACTTTCCACCTTGGCCTGCTGGTTGACGCGGTCGTCGTGAGGAATGGTGGCCGCCAGGGACATGAGTTCGGTTTCGTCGGCCCCCTTGGCGCGAATGGTACTGGAGTTCTTGCGGATGTAGTAAGCGTAGTCCTTGCTATCCTTGCTCAGGCTGATCTTGGCCTTGTAGGGGCGCGTCGGTCCGCCCAAGGCCCAGAGCACCAGCACATGCCGTCCTTCGATTTCGACCGGAACGGCTATGGGGTGGTAATAGGGCGCGATGGCATTGAAGCCGAGGTTTAGCAGTTCCTTCTGGATGGCGTCGATTTGCGTGGGTTTGATACCCACCGGAGGCAGAACCGGACGCCCATTGTTTTCCGCGATACCGATCAGGATGTAACCGCCACCCAGGTTGTGGATGTCGTTGGCGAAGGCGCAGAGGGTATGCAGAACGGCCTC
>NZ_JBYCKR010000274.1:0-6799 GCF_057473505.1 Acidithiobacillus sp. TH-A35
CGAGTACACTGAGCGCTTTGATGGGGTGACGACGGCTTCCGCCGCTGATTTGGAAATCCCCCGCAGTGCCTGGGATGCAGCGCTCATCAGTCTGGAGCCCACCCAGCGGGCTGCCCTGGAAGAGGCGGCGCAACGTATCCGCAGTTACCACGAGCACCAGCGCGGTGAAAGCTGGACCTTTACCGAGGCCGACGGCACGGTGCTGGGCCAGCGCATCCTGCCCCTGTCCCGGGTGGGGATTTATGTGCCCGGCGGCAAGGCGGCTTATCCCAGCTCCGTGCTGATGAATGCCATTCCCGCGCACGTAGCCGGCGTGAAGGAAATCATCATGACTGTACCCACCCCGCAGGGGCAGGTGAACCCTTGGGTGCTGGCAGCAGCAGCTATTGCCGGCGTGGACCGGGTGTTCTGTATCGGCGGCGCACAGGCGGTAGCGGCGCTCGCCTACGGCACAGAAAGCGTCCCGGCAGTAGACAAGATTGTCGGCCCCGGCAATATCTATGTGGCCACCGCCAAGCGCATGGTCTTCGGCCGGGTCGGCATCGATATGATTGCTGGACCCAGCGAAATCCTCGTGATCAGCGATGGCTCGGCACCGGCAGAATGGTTGGCCTGGGATCTGCTCTCACAGGCGGAACATGATGAGATTGCCCAGAGCATTTTCATCAGTTGGGACGACGCCCACATCGAGTCGGTGGTCGCCGCCGTTGATGCGGCGCTGAACGTACTTGATCGCGCGCCCATCGCCCGCAAGAGCTGGGCAGACCGGGGTGCGGTGATTCGTGTGCGCGACCGTGCCGAGGCCTGCGCCATTGCCGACAGCATTGCGCCGGAACATCTGGAGCTCGCCGTGCAGAATCCTGAAGACTGGCTGGCGGACATCCACAATGCCGGGGCCATCTTCATGGGTATCCACAGTTGCGAGGCCCTCGGCGACTATGTGGCCGGCCCCAACCATGTGCTGCCCACGGGCGGCAGCGCACGCTTCTCCTCGCCCCTCGGCGTCTATGATTTCGTCAAGCGGAGCAGTCTCATTCACTGCAGCCCCGCCGGCGCCGCGCAACTGGGGCGGATCGCCGAGCGTCTCGCCCTGGGCGAAGGTCTGACCGCCCATGCCCGTTCAGCAGCCTGCCGTATCCCCAAAGCCGGGTCATGAGCGACAGCGCTACGATAACCCTGATGCAGAGCCTGCTCCGCCCGGAATTGCTGGCCAGCAAGGCCTATGCGGTGGCAGCCGGTGAGGGGCTCATCAAGCTTGACGCCATGGAGAACCCCTATGGCTTACCTGCGGCCTTGCGTGAGCAATGGCTGGAGAGCTTGGCCGATGCGCCCCTCAATCGCTACCCCGACGCGCACCCCAACACCCTCATAGACGCCCTCAAGGCGCATATCGGTCTGCCCAATGGCGTGGAGCTCATGCTCGGCAACGGCTCCGACGAACTGATCCAGATTCTGGTGACCGCCGTAGCAGGTAGCCAGCGCCCCATCATGGCTGTGGATCCCAGTTTCGTCATGTACCGCCTGCTGGCACAACAGCTCGGCCTGTCTTTTGTGGGCATTCCCCTGAACGCGGACTTCCGTTTGGACCTCCCGGCCATGCTGACCGCCATCACTGCGCAACAACCTGCCATCATTTTCCTCGACTGGCCCAACAATCCCAGTGGCAGCCTCTTTCCCGAGACCGATCTGGAAACGATTGTCGCTGCAGCGCCGGGCCTGGTGGTAGTGGACGAGGCCTATCACGCTTTCAGTCAAGCGACCTTTGCCGATCGCCTGGGACGCACCCCCAACCTCCTCTTGCTCCGCACCCTGTCCAAGGAGGGCCTGGCGGGGTTGCGGCTGGGGATGCTGGCGGGGCCAGCCGCGTGGATTCAGGAACTGGATAAGCTGCGCCTGCCTTACAACATTAATGTGCTTACCCAGCGCAGCGCGTCCTTCTACCTGCGTCATACCGAAGTGTTGGACGCTCAGGCCGAAATCCTACGTGCCGAGAGGGAACGGCTCTTCAAGGCCATCAGCACCTGCGGTCTTTCGATCTGGCCCAGCGCCGCCAATTTCCTGCTCTTTCACGCCCCCGGGCGGGCGGCGGCGCTGTTCTCAGGACTGCGTGAAGGCGGGGTGCTTATCAAAGCCTTTACAGGCCACCCCCGTCTCAGCGACTATCTACGGGTCAGCGTCGGCACACCGGCCGAAAATGATCGCTTTCTGGCCGTACTGGAGTCTTTACTGTGAATCCGCGTCAAGCCGAAGTCGAAAGAAACACCCTCGAAACCCAGATCCGTGTCACCCTGAATCTCGATGGTTCCGGGCAGGCCGACCTGCACACCGGGTTACCCTTTCTTGACCACATGATCCACCAGATCGTCCGTCATGGTCTTTTCGACATGCACATTCAGGCTCAGGGCGATCTGGATATCGACGCTCACCACACGGTGGAAGACATCGGCATCACCCTCGGTCAGGCCTTTGCCCGCGCCGTGGGAGATAAGGCCGGCATCCAGCGCTATGGCCATGCCTACGTGCCGCTGGACGAGGCGCTGTCGCGGGTGGTGGTGGACCTTTCCGGCCGCCCCGGACTGATCTTCGCGGTCGAATTCCCCCGCGCTCAGGTGGGCGGCTTTGATGTGGATCTCTTCCATGAATTCTTTCAGGGCTTCGTCAACCACGCACAGGTGACCTTGCACCTGGACACTTTGCGTGGCAACAATGCCCACCACATCGCCGAAACCCTCTTCAAGGCCTGTGGACGTGCCCTGCGCATGGCTGTCGCTCCTGATCCGCGCATGGCGGGCACCGTGCCCAGTACCAAGGGCACCCTGACCCTATGAGCGCCGCCACGACCCGCGTCGGTATTGTTGACTACGGCATGGGCAACCTCTACTCGGTGGCCAAGGCCGTGGAGTATCTGGGCGGCAAGGCGATTGTCAGTGATCAGGCCAGCGAATTGGCCACCACGGACCGCATCATCTTCCCCGGCGTCGGCGCCTTCGGCGACTGTATGGCAGCGCTGGAAGCCCGTGAGCTCAGTGACTTCGTCCGCGTTGCGGCGCAGACCCGGCCCTTCCTCGGCATCTGCCTCGGGATGCAGATGCTCATGGACAGCAGTGTGGAGCATGGCGAACACGCCGGGCTCGGTTTGCTGCCGGGACGGGTCATCCCCTTTCCCGAAGAAGCCCTGCATGCCGCGGATGGCAGGCACCTGAAAATTCCGCACATGGGCTGGAACGAGCTGCATCAACTCGTGGAACACCCGCTGTTTGCTGGCGTTCCCCAGAATGCCTACTTTTACTTCGTCCACTCCTTCTATGTGGAACCCTCCGCCCCCGAGATACTCGTGGCCTTCAGCGATTACGCCTTTCCCTTCTGTGCGGCGGTGGCGGTGGATAACCTATTCGCCCTGCAATGCCACCCGGAAAAGAGCGGCACGGCGGGCCTGCGCCTGCTCGGGAATTTTCTCGGCTGGGACGGCGATTGCGGAGCCAACTGTGCGATTTGAATCTGTTTTCTGGAATAACTTTGTGGGGAGGAAGTTGTCATGCTGTTGATTCCGGCCATCGATCTCAAGGGCGGGAACTGTGTGCGCTTACGGCAGGGCCGGATGGAAGACAACACGGTCTTCTCGGATAACCCGGTCGCCACGGCGCAACGCTGGGTGGAAGCAGGTGCCAAACGTCTGCACATCGTCGATCTCGACGGTGCCGTGCAGGGGGAGCCGGTAAATGCACAGGCCATTGCCGCCATTTGCGCACGCTTCCCTGACCTTGAAATCCAGGTCGGCGGCGGCATCCGCAGTGAAGAGCAGATTGAAACCTACATCCAGGCCGGGGTTCGTTATGTGATCATCGGCACCCAGGCAGTTAAAGCCCCCGGCTTCGTCGCCGATGCCGCAGTGAGCTTCCCCGGCCATATCATGGTGGGCATTGATGCCCGCGACGGTAAAGTCGCCACTGAAGGCTGGTCCAAACTTTCCCGTCATGATCCTATTGACCTCGCCCGGCACTTCGCCGCCGACGGCATTGAGGCCATCATCTACACCGACATCAGCCGCGATGGCATGCTCAGTGGCCCTAATATTCCCGCGACAGTCGCACTGGCTCAGGCCGTGCCAGTACCAGTCATCGCCTCGGGCGGCATCGCCAATCTGGAGCAGGTACTAGCGCTCAAGGCCTACGAGGGCGACGGCGTCACCGGCGCCATTACCGGCCGCGCCATTTATGAAGGAACCCTGGACTTTAGCCAGGCCCGCGCCCAGGCCGAGGCCTAAGCAGATGCTCGCTAAGCGCATCATACCCTGCCTGGATATCGACCACGGTCGTGTGGTGAAGGGCGTCCAGTTCGTTGCCCTGCGCGATGCCGGCGATCCGGTGGAAGTGGCCAAACGCTACAACGATGAGGGTGCCGACGAAATCACCTTTCTCGACATCTCCGCCAGTTATGAAGAACGCGGCACCCTTGCCGATGTGGTATCTGCCGTGGCTGCCCAGGTCTTCATTCCCTTGACGGTAGGCGGTGGGGTGCGTTGTGTCGAAGATATCCGCACCCTGCTCCTCGCCGGTGCCGACAAGGTCAGCATCAATAGCGCCGCCGTGAATGAACCGGAACTGGTACGCGCCGCCGCCCGGCGTTTCGGTAACTCCTGCATTGTCGTCGCCATTGACGCCAAGCGGGTGGACGATCACTGGGAAGTCTTCACTCACGGCGGTCGGCGCAGTACCGGCCTGGATGCGGTGGCTTGGGCGCAGCAAATGGCCGAATATGGTGCCGGTGAAATCCTGCTCACCAGCATGGACCGGGACGGTACGGGGATCGGTTTTGATCTCGCCCTCACCCGCGCCGTCAGCGATGCCGTACCGGTACCGGTGATTGCCTCGGGTGGTGTCGGAGAAATTCAGCACTTTGCCGAAGGTATCCAGCAGGGACATGCTGATGCAGTGTTAGCCGCCAGCGTCTTCCACTTCGGCCAGTTTCGCATCTCCGAGGTTAAGGCACAGATGGCGGCCGCGAGGATTCCAGTGCGCGAAACCCGCTAAAGCACAGCGCATCTGTCAGGCGCAGCCTACGTATTATCGAGCAGAAAGACATCAACGAGGGGTTCTGACCATCATGAGTGAACGGGAAGCGCAGCACGCCGCCATACTCGCCGCCGTGCGCTGGAATGTGGACGGCCTGGTGCCTGCCATCGCCCAGGATGCCCGCAGCGGCCAGGTACTGATGCTGGCATGGATGAATGCCGACGCATTGCTGGCGACGCTCCGTGATGGCATGGGCACGTACTGGTCACGCTCCCGACAGGCGCTCTGGCGTAAAGGCGAGACCTCCGGCCATATTCAACATCTGGTGGATCTGCGTCTCGACTGCGATGGCGACACCGTTCTCCTGCGTGTCATTCAGGAAGGCCCGGCCTGCCACACCGGGGAGCAAAGTTGCTTCTTCCTCGGCCAACCCGGCGAGCGGGGCTGGCAGCATCAGGCCCCGCCCCCCGGCAGCATCCTCGATAGCCTGCAAGCCACACTACACAGTCGGCGGGCGGCCGATTCCGGCCAATCCTACGTGGCACAACTGCTCCATGGGGGCCAGGACCGGGTATTGAAAAAGGTGGGCGAAGAAGCCACCGAATTTGTCGTCGCTTGCAAGAATCATGAGCCAAAACCGATTATTGCAGAGGCGGCAGACCTCCTCTTTCACCTGATGGTGGCCTTGGAGGAACAGGAATTGCATATTGGTGATGTCCTCGGGGAACTGGCGCGACGTGAAGGCGTTTCCGGCCTGGAAGAGAAGGCAGCACGACGTCCGCAAGCTTGACGCAACCGCCTTATTTTCCTATGGTCAAAACGTTAGTTGTAGCGCGTAAACCCCTGCGGGGGAAGGAGAGCAGTCATGGGCGCTTTTAGTATCTGGCATCTGGTCATCATTTTGTTAATAGTGGTCGCGCTGTTTGGCACCGCAAAACTGCGCCACGTGGGTTCGGACCTGGGTTCTGCCATCAAGGGCTTCCGCTCCGCCGTCAAGGAAGAGGAAGAAAAGAAGGAAACCATCGGCCATACCATTGACGTCGATGTCCAGCCCAGCAAAGAACACGAAACCGTCAATCGCTGATCGCTTATGTTCGACTTCAGCTTTGGCGAACTCGCGCTACTCGGGATTATTGCGCTGCTCGTGGTCGGGCCGGAGAAAATGCCCGAGCTCGCGCGCACTGCGGGGAAGTGGTACGGCGCTATGCGTCGCGCCGTGACGGGCTTGCGTTCTGAGGTCGAACAGCAGTTGTTGCTGGATGATCTGCGCCAGGAAGCCAACAAACTGCGCGAGTATGCCAACGAAGAACTTCTGCCTGTGGATATTACCGCTACGGCCACCCCTAAAGCGAGTGACGAAAAACCGGAAGTCATAGGAGAGCAAAAACAAGGTGAACTCGATATCCTGTCGGCACCGGTGCAGCATGCGGAGCCTCCAGGACCGGAAGACCGCCTGCATTGATTGTATAGCCTGTCATAACCTGATGCGCTAGCCGGAGTTCGCCATTATTACGTCTGCGCACTATGGCTTGATCCTTCACCAAGTATCTTGCAGATTATCAATTTCCAAGCCCACTAATAGATCAATACCGCCTAAGGATATTTTTTAAGCATGGATAAGTTGGCGGAGAACACTTTTATCGGCCATTTGTTGGAATTGCGCCGCCGCGTATTATTTGCAGTGATCGCTATTTTCGCCGGTTTTTTGGTTTCTTATCCATTCTCTAAAACGATTTATAACATTCTTGCTGCCCCACTCATTGATGTATTACCAAAGGGCAGCCACC
>NZ_JBYCKR010000275.1:0-2110 GCF_057473505.1 Acidithiobacillus sp. TH-A35
AAAGAAGAAAAGCCTTTTTCATGCGGAAGCTCCTACAGTATGTTCAACGGCGGTGGTGGAGGATGTGGATGGCGCCTTCGAGTCCCGGTGATCCGGCTGCCAGCCATCCCCCAGGGCGACGAAAAGGGCGACACTATCCAGATAGCGCTGGCTACGACCGTTGATTGCCGCTATGGAATCCTGTTGATAGGCAATCTCGGCATTGAGCACCGTGGCATAATCCGTTGCCCCATCCCGGTAGCGCGCTTCCGCCAGCTGCAGGGCTTTGGCCGAAGCCTGCTGCGCCCTTTTTTGCTGAACAAAAGCGGTATCGGCACTCTGCAGGTTACGCAGGGCATCAGCCACTTGACGGAACGCATCCAATACCGTGGCCCGATACTGATCACGGACCAGCTGATATTGATCCAGGGCGGCGCGACGCTGGGCGTGCAAACTGCCGCCCTGATAAATCGGTGCAGCCAAACCCGCTCCCAGGGACCACAGCGTAGAAACCGGATTGAAAAACAAAGCACCGGTCATGGCTGCCTTGCCAATATCTGCAGAAATATTGAATTGCGGGTACAAGTTGGCCGTAGCCACATCCGCCTGGGCGGCGGCGACCTTGATCTCCGCCGTGGCCGCCTGAATATCCGGGCGGTTTTCCGCAAGGGCCGAAGGAATGGTGGTCGGTAAATGTGCCGGTAACCGTAGATCTTTCAGTGTGGGCAGAGGCAGGGACGTATTTGGCGATTGCCCGATGAGTGCCGCCAGAGCATGTCGGGCTGCGGCTTGCTCAGCTTCCAGCGGCGCAATGCGGGCGCGCGCGGCGGCGGTCATGGCAGCCTGCTGCTCCACACTTTGCAGATTCTGATAACCGAGCTGATATTCCTGCTGCAGAAGCTTCAGCAAATGCGCATCGGCTGCGGCAATCTGCCGGGCCGAATGCCACTGCGCCCGGGCCGCTGCGGCACTGATGATGGCCCGGCTGACGGCAGCGGCCAGGAAAACTTCACTCTGATGCAGATTAGCCGTCGTCACCGCCACCCGGGCTCGGGCAGCATGGATCAGATCTTGCTGCCGGCCAAACACATCCGGGTTGTAACGGATGTCCAGGGTTCCCAAAAACAGGCTGTAGAGATTGCCGGGAATCCGATAACTCTGCCCGCCATCTGCTCCCGTACGTAAAGCCCGCTCCCGACTGATACCCGCATTGGCTGAAACCTGGGGATACAGACCGCCCTGGCTGGCGACCAACAAAGATTGCTGCCTGGCCAGAGCCGCCTGCGCTGCCTGCAAATCCGGGTTCGCCCGCATGGCTTTGTGGATATAGCTATTGAGCGCTTGAGAATGAAACAGCAACCACCAGGATTGCGCCTGCTGCCGGGTCCATTGGATTTTTTGCGCTCCCGGGGATGCATCCACCCGATGGGCGTTATAGGTGGCGGGCGAGATCATTTTCGGCACCTGTCCGTGCGGACCTACAGCACACCCTGCCAGGGCCATCAACAAGCCTGTACCCAGCAGATGGAGAGCCTTTCGTCCGCACCTTCGGGTTCCCGGCCATTGCCAGGTCGCCACATTTTCCTGTGCCATGTATTATCCTTGTTCAGGTCAATCAGAAGATCAGGAAAAGCATAACGATAGGGACTGTAACAATCGTGCGCGATCAGGGCGCCAGATGTAACAAAATGTGCGTTTATTTCCGGAGAGCCTGTCTCGTTACATTTATGTTTGGTCTATCCGCACCGGGGGAGTACAGTGATGGCCATGAAAAACAAAGCCCGTATTCTGATCATCGACGACGACCTGCGCCTCCGCAGCCTGGTGGAATCTCACCTGAAAGGCTATGGATTCATGGTTCAAGGCATGGGTGACGGTCGCCAGATTGAAGCTGCTCTTGAAGAAAACCCCGTGGACCTGGTCATTCTTGACCTCGGCCTTCCCCATGAAGACGGTTTGCAGATCTGTCAGCGTCTGCGCCAGCAGCATGACGTACCCATTCTCATGCTGACCGCACGCGGGGATGAAGTTGATCGTATTCTAGGTCTGGAAATGGGGGCCGATGATTATCTGGCCAAACCTTTTCATCCCCGCGAACTGGTTGCCCGCATCCAGGCGATTTTGCGGCGGG
>NZ_JBYCKR010000276.1:0-1513 GCF_057473505.1 Acidithiobacillus sp. TH-A35
ATAAAGGGCGAACCCGTCGATCGGTCGGCAGCCACCTGGAAGCGCTATCAAGGGAAAAAACCCGCAATTACCTATCGACTCTGGCGTTTGCGGCAAAGGCCCCGGCAATTGCCCGCCGGTCAGGAGCTCCGGGTGCTGCTGCGCGCTCCATTTACTGTTCACTGGGGCATCAATGGTTGGCAGGAGGTGCAGGATCTGCACTCGGAAGACTGGGAATTGGGGCATGTCGCCATTTTACCGCTCGGCTCGCTCAGCGAAGGAGAATCGGTGCAATTCACCATCCGCTGGCAGGATAGTGGTGACTGGCTCGGCGAGGATTTTCATCTGGATATTACAGGAGCAGCGTCATGATCCAATTAGACTTACAGGGCAGACGGGCGTTGGTGACCGGGGCCAGCGGCGGCCTGGGACGGGCTATTGCGGAAACCCTGGCAGCAGCAGGGGCGCAAGTGGCCGTGCATTACCGCAAGGGCAAGGACGAGGCAGATGCGGTGGTGGACAGCATCAGCAAAGCGGGCGGTAAAGCCCAGTCTTTTCAGGCGGATATTTCCGATCCCGCCGCCGTGGAAAAACTGGTGCAGCAGATTGAGCAGGCTTTTGGCGGTCTCGACATTCTCGTCAACAATGCGGGCATGGACGGGCCGCGTGCGCTGGTCGGGGATGATGATCCGCAAATCTGGGAAAAAGTCTTGAGTGTCGATCTGCTCGGACCTTATTACTGCGCCCGGGCCGCCATTCCGCGCATGGAAAAACTGCAGCGCGGGGTCATTATCAATGTCACCTCCGTGCACGAATTCATCCCCTGGGAAGGTTATAGTGCCTACACCAGTGCCAAGGCAGGTTTATCCATGTTTACCAAGACCTTGGCCCAGGAAACTGCGGATAAAGGCATTCGCGTGGTGGCTCTCGCCCCCGGGGCCATTCAAACTCCCATCAATGAATCGGTCTGGAGCGACCCCCAGTCACTGAAGGATCTCGACAAGAAAATATCCATGGGTCGTCTCGGCAAACCCCAGGAAATCGGCAATGTCGTCGCATTTCTCTGCAGTGATCTGGCCAGTTACATTACCGGTACCACCCTCGCAGTAGATGGTGGCATGCTGATTTATCCGGACTTCCGCCACGGAGGATAAGACGATGGATGCCGATGTCATTATTATCGGCAGCGGCGCGGGTGGCGGAACATTAGCCCGTGCCCTGGCGGACTCTGGTCTACAAATACTGATCCTCGAAAGAGGCGATTACCTGCCCAGAGAATGGGGCAACTGGGACCCGCAAACCGTTTTCGGAGAGCATCGCTATCACACGGATGAACAATGGCGCGATCAGCACGGCAAGGCCTTTTCTCCGGTCACTGGCTATCATGTGGGTGGCAATACCAAATTTTATGGAGCGGCGGTTCTGCGTCGCCGCGCAAAGGATTTTAGCGTTCGTCAGCATCAGGGTGGTGAAACCCGCGCCTGGACCATCCGTTATGAGGATCTGGCGCCTTTTTACGATACGGCAGAAGCCT
>NZ_JBYCKR010000277.1:0-2729 GCF_057473505.1 Acidithiobacillus sp. TH-A35
CATCCCACCAGTTCCAATCCTCGCCACGATTCAGCACGAGCTGAAAGGTCGCGCTCCAGGCAGCGAGCAGCCCCAGCCCGATCCAGTCAAAGGGCTGGCGCACGCGCTCGTCGGGATCGTCGCGCAACAGGGCGGAGACCACGCCCAGCGCCAGCAAACCCACGGGGAAAGTCAGCACCGCCGCCGCCCGCCAGTCCCAGGTATAGGCGATCCAGCCCGCCAGCGAGGGTCCGGCGAGCAGGGGCAGCACCAGATTGACGATGCTGAGATCGGCCGCCGTCTTTTGCCAGCGCGGCGGCGCATAGCGGATTAGCAATCGCCGGGTCAGCGGTGTCAGAAAACCCGCCGCCATGCCTTGCAGAAACCGGCCGCCCAGAAATAAGCCGAAGTGATCGCTGAATACATCGGGGAGGGTGGCCACCATCAGCAGGATGAGGGAGATCTGAAACATCCGCAGTTCGCCGAAACACTGGTAGAGCCAGGTGGCGGGCACGACGGCGAGCGCCCAGGCCAGCAGGTAAAACGTCAGTGACCAGATCGCGTGATCGAGGCTGGTGCTGTAGGCGCCGGCGATGTACGGCAGCATCGGGATGGACCAGGCGAGGCTCCACGATGCCAGCAGCAGGCCGCTGCTCAGGCCGAGCAGTAACAGCACGCCATCCATCCCGAAAAAGGCGGGGACAGCGGGAGAAACGGGGCGAACGGCCAAGTGGATACCTGGAGCAGTGGGGACACGGCGCATATTAGATGATTGCCGCGTCCCGAGAAAATGCGTTTTCGGGCCGGGACTGATGGCTTTTGTGCATCACCGGAAAGGCACGAGACAGCGAAAATCAGACAGCGCGAATCAGCAAGAGCCCCATGAAAAGGGCTATCCTTCAGAGTACGACTGCCAGTATTTTACGCGCCCGCATGAAGAAGTTCTTCCACCCTGGGATGGCCGCGGCACGGCAACGTGCTCAATGACATCCTTTTTTCGTGTACTAATTAAATGTAATGAAGTCCATATAAGTAGACATGCAGTTTAACCGGTATAGGTGCCTGCAGTATTCTTATTCGTCAGGGTGGGCTGCACTGCGGAAGGGTGAAGTCCGGAAAGTTGGTATGCAAAGTGTAATGAAGGACAACTGAATTTGAGCAACATGCCTTACCACAGGTTTAACCCCCGCGAATTCATTCTGCGGGACTGGCTCGCCCTGGACAGGACCGTGCTGGCCAATGAACGGACTTTTCTGGCGTACACACGAACATCGTTGACGCTGGTTCTTGCTGGTCTGACTTTCATCCGCTTTTTTGGTCCCGACATCTGGTCCACCATCGGTTACATTTCGCTGATGCTGGGTTCGGTTCTTTGGCTGACGGGCCTCAAGCGCTACCTGCACACGCTGGGCCACTATCGCACCATGATTGTTGCCGAAAACACGGCACTGGACGACCACAACGGCAGCGCCATCACGCCCTGAGATTCCCGCATCTGGCTGGCATCGCGCTCAGGGAACGCGGACGTGTACCAGCCCAGGGAAGAGCGCCGCCAGACCATTGGCGATAAAGGTCACGGCAATGGCGGCGAGCACCAGCCCGAAGATACGGGTAGAGATGTTGATGCCTGCTACCCCCAGCCGACGTGACAGGGGCTGCGCCAGGCGCAGTGCCCCATAGGCCACCCCGGCAATCAGCAATATATCGACGATCAGCAGGCCGCTGGCCAGCCACGACGCATTTTTGTGATGGGCGATGATCACGGTGACCATGGTGCCCGGCCCCGCCAGCAGCGGAATGGCGAGCGGTACCACGGCAACATCCTCTTTCTGCATACCCTCGGCGGCCTCCTCCGGGGTGTGGACATAGCGGCTGGACTTGGCCTGCAACATGTTAAAAGCCAGCATCATCAGCACCATGCCGCCCGCCACCTGAAAGGCGGCGATGCTGATCCCGAAAAATTGCAGAATATATTCTCCAAGAAACGCCGAGGTGAGCAGAACAATGGCTACGGCACGGGATGCCAGCTTCGCCGTAGCGATCTGCTGTTGCGTATCTTCGTCGCCGGTCAGGGCAATGAAAATCGGAATGGCGCCAATGGGGTTGAGAATGGCGAGCAGTGCGATGAGGGTCTGCAAGGCGCTGTGCAGTTCAGTGCCGACGGGCATCCGCGCCTCCCTTACCCGGCCGGTTCCGACGCAAGGCCCTTGAAAATTGCGGCGTGAAGACGTATTTAATAGGCATCTTTGAAGTTATAACCCAATACGGAGTCGATACGATGCCAACTTACGAGTATGTATGCAAGGACTGTGGACACCATCTGAGCGCCGAGCAGCGCATGAGTGATCCCCGTCTAACCGACTGCCCCCACTGCGGCAAGCCGGGGCTCGAGCGGCAGCTCAGCGCCGGGGGCTTCGCCCTGAAGGGCTCCGGCTGGTACCAGACCGACTTCAAGGGTGGCGGCAGCAAGGCCAGTGAGAGCAAGCCGGAAGCCGCCGCTGCGCCCTCCTGTCCCGCCGGGGGCTGCGCCTGTCATTGACGTAGCGCGCGCGGCAAGGCTAGATTGTGCGCGGGCCTCCCGGTCGGGTGGCCCTTTTCTTGTTGACTCATACGGGACGCAGCATGCGGACACACTATTGTAACGGTATTCACGAAGGCTTGATTGGCCAAACGGTCACCCTCTGCGGCTGGGCGCAGCGGCGGCGCGATCACGGCGGCGTCATTTTTATTGATCTGCGGGACCGCGAAGG
>NZ_JBYCKR010000278.1:0-4990 GCF_057473505.1 Acidithiobacillus sp. TH-A35
GGAACACCTGCTGCGGCAGTCGGTGCCGCTGGATGCAGCAGCCCTGGAAGCGGCAGGCGAAGCAGCGGTGCTGAATGATGCGCGGGCGCGGCTCAAGACCCATGAGCCGGACGGGCGGCAGCAGGCCTGGTACACGCGGGACCTGGAGCGGAAGGCTTTGCGGCGGAAAAGGGAGGCGGCGGAGTCGCGGCTCGATGCGCTGGTGGACCAGTTGGCGCAGCAGGGATCAGCGGATGCCGGGCGGCTGTTTCAGGAAGCGGGTTTTGTGGTGGGCAAGGACGGGGGTTACACCTACCCGTATCCGGATCTGCCCGGCGTGGAAAAGGCCTGGGACGCGCTGACCCGCGTTCAGCGGCAGGAGTTGGAGGTGGACCTGCAAAGGCGGGCGGAAAGCATGGGTTATCGGCTGGAAAGCGCGCAGCTGACGACGGCGCAACGGAAAGCCGACCCGGAAGTCCGGCGTATCTTGCGAGAGACGGAAGACGATCCATCACTCAGGGCCATCGCGAATGATGCCTATGGGCAGGGTATCAGCCGGGCGCAGCAGGAGCGGGAAGCGCGGCAGGAAGGGGGTGTAAGCCCAAACCCTCGAAAATTTTGTCTGCCCTCGTAACCCGACCACGGGGCTACAGATGGCCCCCAATCAGACCTTCGGCGTCGGCTGAAGCCCCCGCTTGTTGATATAGGTATTCAGAGCGATGTGGCTGGTTTGGCCCAGGAGCGTGGCGATCTTGCGCACCGACAGTCCATAACCCAGCAGCTCCTTGATCCGCTCCACATCCTTGTCGAACTTACTCTTCTGCAGCGTGCCCTTGGGCTTCCCAAGCTGTTTGCCCTGTGCCTTCTTGGCCGCCAGCGCTTCCTTTGTGCGCATGCCAATCAGATCCCGCTCCAGTTCGGCAAACAGCGAGAACAGGGTGAGGACAATCTTGGAGTTCATGTCCTGCTGGGAGATATCGAGGTTCTGCTTGATGGTGATCACGCGGATATTGCGCTTCGCCAGGGCATTCACCAGTGAGATCACTTCGGCCGTGCTGCGGCCCAGCCGGCTTAGCTCGGTCACGATGAGGGTGTCCGTTTCGCCCAGCATCTGGACCAGATCGTCGATACGCCGCTGCTTGCTGGTCTTGCGCGATGAGACTGTGACTTCCATAAAGTCGTCGACGCGCAGCTCCCGTTTCCGGGCAAACTCCAGTATCTCCAGCTTCTGGTGACTCAGGTCCTGCTTGTCGGTGGATGCGCGCAAATAGGCGACAATTTTACCCATGAAAACAGCCTCGTTGTGTCTTAACATCAATTAGGCCGTAAAGTAATACGTCTTGTATGTATTTTTCAATCTATTTCACATGCTTGCCGTGGTGCTATATTAACGCTCGTTTTGGCATATACAGAATGTATAGTAAAAATGACAGAAAACAACAAAAGACTGACCATATTATCCGACGCGGAACGATTCGCCCTATACGGGCTCCCCGACTTCGATGACGGTCAGCGGCAGCAGTACCTCAGCTTCAGCGAATGCGAACTCGGGCTTGTGATGAGTCGGCAAAGTCTTCATGCCCAGGTCCATTGCGCCTTGCAGATCGGGTATTTCAAAGCCAAATATGCCTTCTTCTCGTTTTTCTGGGAAGAAACGGAAGAGGACTGCGCCTTTATCCTGACCCGCTACTTCCATGGTCAGGCGTTTGCTCCGCAGCCAGTGACCGAGTACGAGCATTATGTGCAGCGCACCGCGATCTTGGGCCTATTCGACTATCGTCCGTGGTCTGCTGAATTTCTGCTGTTGCTGGCCGAGCGTGCGGCGCAAGTCGTACATCGCGACGTCACCCCCGGCTTTATTGTCGCCGAACTGGTTGCCTTTCTCCACGAACAGAAGATTGTCAGACCGGGACACACGACCCTGCAGACACTCATCAGCGACACACTGACTACAGAGCGCAATCGCCTGAGTGACCTATTGGACAATTTGCTGGATGAACCTGCCAAGGAGGCGTTGCAGCAACTCCTGGTGCACGATGACACTTTGTTGGGATTGGCCGCCCTAAAGCAGGATGCCAAGGATTTTGGCTACCGCCAGATGGTGTCGGAGCGGAAGAAGCGCACCTTGCTGGAACCTCTTTATCAGACGGCGAAAGCGATGTTGCCCATCCTGTCAATTTCTCGGCAAAACCTGAATTACTACGCGAGCCTTGCCAATTTTTACACGATTTATGATTTGCGCCGTCTGCGCCCGAAACAAACCTACCTGTACCTACTGTGCTTCGCATGGCAGCGCTACCGCCAGCTTACCGACAACCTGATGGATGCGATGGACTACCACATGAAGCAACTTGAGGACGAAACTAAAATCCGGGCGAAAAAGCGATTCTTTCTACTACAGTCCACCAGGCGACAGGAGTCGCCTGGTGTTGGCCGTTTGCTGCTGATGTATGTTGACGACAACCTGGCTGATACCACGCCCTTCGGTTCAATCCGCGAGAGCGCCTTTACCATCATGCCCAAAGACGAATTGCGTCTCACTGGCCAGCGCTTGTGCGGGGCACCGGTAAATAAACTGGAATTGCGCTGGCAGATCGTGGAAGAGCTGGCGGAACGTGCCCGACACCACCTGCGCTCACTGTACGTGACGCTCAATTTTTCCAGCACAGTGCCAGACAACCCGTGGCTGGTGGCACTGGGTTGGATGAAGGGGGTTTTCTCCAAACAACAGCGACTGGCGCAGCGACCACTTAGCGAATGCCCGGCAGCAACGATTCCCAAACGCCTGCGCCCCTATCTGCTCGAATTTGATGTGAAAGGCAATGCATCAGGCGTTCGTGCTGATCGCTACGAGTTTTGGGTGTACCGGCAAATTAGGAAACGCTGCAAGTCAGGCGAAGTCTACCTGGACGACAGCGTCCAGCACCGCAGCCTCAGCGATGAACTGGTTTCCCTGGAGGAAAAAGCGGCCGCCCTCGGCCAACTGGATATTCCCTGGCTGCGGCAGCCCATTGAGACCCAGATCAATGCCTTGACGGAGGAACTGCACCGCCTGTGGCTGGCGTTCGACAAAGACCTGCGCCAGGGAAAACTGAAAAATCTGGAGTATGACAGCCAGACCAAGACGCTGGTCTGGCGGCGGCCCAAGGTCGGAGACGACGAAGCGAAACAGGATGCTTTTTACGGCAAGCTGTCGTTTCGCGATATCGCCGATGTTCTTCGATTTGTTAATGAGCAATGCCATTTTCTGTCGGCACTAACGCCGCTGCAGCCGCGCTACGCCAAGCAGGTTGCCGATACCGACAGCCTGATGGCAGTCATCATGGCCCAGGCAATGAATCATGGCAATCTCACCATGGCGCAGACCAGCGATATTCCCTATCACGTTCTGGATGCGACGTATCTGCAGTACCTGCGGCTGGCCAGCTTGCAGGCGGCCAATGATGTCATCAGCAATGCCACCGCAGACCTTGCCATTTTTCCACACTATTCCTTTGGCTTGGAGGCGCTCTACGGTAGCGTCGATGGACAGAAATTCGGGGTCGAACGGCCGACGGTGAAAGCGCGGTTTTCCCGCAAATATTTCGGCCGGGGCAAAGGTGTCGTCGCCTACACCCTGCTGTGCAACCATGTTCCGCTTCAGGGCTGGCTGATCGGCGCGCACGAGCTTGAGGGCCACCATGTTTTCGATCTCTGGTACCACAACACCTCGGATATCGTACCGACGGTGATCACCGGCGACATGCACAGCATTAACAAGGCTAATTTTGCCATCCTGCATTGCTTCGGCTTGCGTTTCGAACCGCGCCTCACCAGGCTTCACGAACAGATACAGCAAATCTACTGCGCCGGTGATCCCGCGCGGTACGAAAAATTCCTTATCCAGCCGACTGGGCAGATTGACCTTCAAGCCGTCATCAACGAGAAATCCAACATCGACCAGATCGTGGCGACCCTGGGTCTCAAGGAGATGAGCCAGGGCACATTAATCCGGAAACTATGCACCTACACGCAGCCAAATCCGACACGCTATGCGCTATTCGAGTTTGACAAGTTGATCCGCAGTACCTACACCTTGCGCTACGCCCGCGATCCCCAGTTACAGCGCAACATCCACCGCTCCCAGAACCGAATCGAGTCCTACCACCAGATGCGCTCGGCGATAGCCCAAGTCGGAGGCAAGAAGGAACTGACTGGCAGGACGGATATCGAGGTTGAAATAAGCAACCAGTGCGCCCGGCTGGTTGCCAACGCGATTATCTATTACAACTCCGCCATCCTGTCACGGCTACTCGCCAAGTATGGAGCCAACCCAAGCCACAGAGTCCTGTCCCTGATCAAGAAGATATCGCCCGTGGCATGGCGGCACATCCACATGGGCGGCCACTACACGTTCCGGGGCGAGGGCAAGGCGGTCGATCTCGATGCGTTGGTGGCCGATTTGCTCTTGGAATAGGGAATTACGAGGCCAAACAAAATTTTCGAGGGTTTGGGCTTACACCCCCAGGAACAGGCACGCAAAGACCTTCTGAAAGCCGCCCACGATCTCGGGGGCTGGATGGAAAAAGGCGGCAGCGCCGCGCAACAGGCCGAATGGCAAAGGACGTTTGCGGACCTGGTAGAGCGGGGGGCCGGGCTGGGTGTGGATGAAAAGGCGCTGGGCAAATCTCTCCAGGGCGGTCGCGAGGCTTACCGTCAGACATTGGCGCGGTCGCGCGGTCGGGGGATGGGACTTTAATCGGTTGTTACCGTAACAGTTGCGGTTTCTGTGTCACATATACGGCCGTTTGCGTGACAGTGCAGAATGGGGGGATTTTGGCCGCCAGAGCCGTCACATAAGGCGTCACACAGACAAGGTCATGCAAAGGGGGCAGATGACGGAACTGGAGAAGTTCTCAAAACTCGTTGCAGTCCCGTTTTGGTGAGAATCTGTTTCGAGAATGGATTATGAGAACCGGAAGGCCCTGATTCCTAGAGCTGGCTAGGTGTAACGGCTTGCAATCGAAAACGG
>NZ_JBYCKR010000279.1:0-9173 GCF_057473505.1 Acidithiobacillus sp. TH-A35
CAGCCGAGCTGTGGTCACTGGCAGAGCGACCACAGGTGCTTTTCCTCCGTTATCCTGCCTATTATGAGCGTGACGGCGGTCCTTACCAGGATGCGCAAGGCGAAGACTGGCCGGACAATGACCGGCGCTTTGCCCTGCTCAACCGGGTGGCCGTCGAAATCGCCCAGGGACGTGTATCGGGGCTCAATTGGCGCCCGGATATCGTCCATGCCAATGACTGGCAAACCGGACTGATACCCTACTTGCTCGATCTGGAGGCGCGGATCGGCGTAGCGCGACCCGCCGCCCTCTTCACCATCCATAATCTGGCCTATCAGGGTCGCTTTGCGCCCGGCGCCATGGCACCGCTGCACTTGCCGTCGGCGGATTTTCACTGGCTCGGGACCGAACTCTACGGGGCCTTTTCCTTTATGAAAGCGGGTCTGGCTTATAGCGACCAGATCACCACCGTCAGCCCCACCTATGCCGAGGAGATTCAGAGCAGCGCCTTCGGTATGGGACTGGATGGGCTGCTGCAAACCCGATCCGGGCATCTGTCGGGCATTCTCAATGGCATTGATGCCATCCACTGGAACCCCGGCGCGGATCCCTATCTGCCCGCGCATTATTCGCTACAAGATCGGTTCGGCAAGGCGCAGTGCAAATCGCAACTGCAGAGCAGTCTCGGCCTCTACCCCGATCCCGAGGTATTCCTCCTCGGCATGATCAGCCGCCTGGTGGAGCAGAAAGGAACGGATATGGTACTGGATATTCTCCCTGATCTGTTACGCCGCGGCATGCAGGTGGTGGTATTGGGCAGTGGCGACAAGTCTTTCGAGCGGCAACTGCTGGAGATAGCGGCGGCGTATCCGGCGCAAATGGCGACACGCATCGCCTTTGACGAAGGGCTATCCCATCACATTGAGGCGGGCGCAGATGCCTTCCTCATGCCCTCCCGCTTCGAGCCCTGCGGCCTGAACCAGATGTACAGCCTGCGCTACGGCACCTTGCCTATCGTCCACCGTACGGGCGGACTGGCTGATACGGTCACCGATGCCGACGACTTCCGCCACCCGCTGCAACGCAACGGATTTGTTTTTGACAGCCCGCAAAGCGACGCCCTGCATGGTGCCGTGCTGCGCGCGGAGGCGCTGTTCCGTTAACCGGCGCTGTGGTCACATCTGCAAGATCAGGCCATGGCGGGCGACTATAGCTGGCAGCACTCGGCACGCGCCTATCTCCAACTTTATTACGAGGTGCTGGCGCGGCGCGCAGGTGGTCACTAAGCGCCTCCCGCTCGCCGCTGATTCGCTATACTGGGGACTAAAGGAGAACCATATGGAAATGCAATTTTATGGCGCCGCAGGGGGGGTCACCGGATCCTGTCATTTTCTGCGCGTTGGCGATAAAAAGCTGCTCATCGACTGCGGGTTGTTTCAGGGCAGGCATGATCTGGAAGAAGAAAATCGCGCCGAGTTCGGCTTTGATGCCAAGGATATTGATTATCTGTTGCTGACCCATGCCCATCTCGATCACTGTGGGCGCATTCCCTTGCTGGTCAAACGCGGTTTTCGTGGCGAGATCATCACCACGGCAGCCAGCCGTGAGCTGGCGCGACTGGTGCTCATGGACGCAGCAGGCCTTGCGGCAGAAGAGGCGCGACGCTCCAACCGACGTCACCAGCGTCAGGGTGGAACAGAATCCGCGCCCATTTATGACATCACCGACGTCCTCGACACTATGGATCGTTTCGGACGTACCGCGGATTATGCGCAGAAAATAGAGGTCTGCCCCGGCGTCAGTGTGACCTTCGGAGATGCCGGTCATATCCTCGGTTCCGCCTGGATACTGATAGAAGCCAGTGAAGCGGGCAGGCAGCAGCGCATCGTCTACTCCGGTGATCTGGGCAACCGCGGCAAGCCGATTATCAACCCGTCCACCCCCGCACCCCAGGCGGATGTCATCGTCATGGAAACCACCTACGGCGACCGCCTGCACAAGGCTATCGGACCCTCGGTGGACGAGCTGCGCGATGCCATCCTCGACACCCTGAAACGCGGCGGCAATGCCATCATCCCCACCTTCGCCCTGGAGCGCGCCCAGGATTTACTTTATTACCTGCGCGAGATGATGAACGACAACCAGCTCCCCGCCAACCTGCCGGTCTTTCTCGATTCGCCCATGGCCATTTCCGCCACGGAGATTTTTCGCCGTCATCCGGAATGCTTCAATCCCGACACCCGTGAAGGCCTGCAACAGGGTGCCGACCCCTTCGCCCTGCGCAACCTCCACTTCACCCGCGAAACCAGCGAATCCATGGGCATCAATCTGATCAAGGGCGGCGCCCTGATTATGGCCGGATCGGGCATGGCGACCGGGGGCCGGGTTACCCACCATCTCAAACACAACATCTGGCGCGAAGACTGCAGCGTCATCTTTGTCGGCTATGCCGCACAGGGGACGCTGGCGCGGCGCATCATCGACGGGGCGAAAACCGTACGGATATTTGGTGAAGAGATTCACGTCGCCGCCAAAATTTACACCATCGGCGGTTTCTCGGCCCATGCCGACCACGACGAACTCCTCACCTGGTACGGTGATCAAAAACCGACGCGCACGGTTCTCGTCCATGGCGAGGAAAATGGCCGGGAAGGCATCGCCAGGGTGCTGCAGGCGCGCGGCTTACAGGTGGATTGTCCGGTCATTGGTGATCGTTATTCCCTCTAAAAAAGCTTTTGCGTTGCGCCGGGACCATAAACGGCTACAATGCCCTGGAGGCTTTTACACCCGCATGCAGGAGGAGTCGCACAATGTCAGGTCATTTTCCTTTTTCCGGCAAGGCCAACCGCGTTTCGGTCTACGCCTTTTTTGAGGCCCACGACTGGAGCCTTGAAGCGCAAGAGAAGTATTTTGAAGCGTGGTACCAGTGGGCGAAAGACTACGTCATGAATGACGCCGACCTGAAAGCCGCCAAAGGCGTACTCTTCAGCAGCGACCATTTTGGAACCCATGCTGACCATGATTTCCATCTGCACGGCTACGCGGTTGCCACGCGCATGCTGGACCTCGGTGAAACCATCAAGGGGAGCATACTGCCCAAGCTGGACCACGACATGCTCCACGCCCTGGAACACGACCATGAAGAATGGATCGCTGCCGCCAATGCCGTCGCGGCAAGCCATCCCCGGCCGGAAGTGCCGGAGATTGGTCGTTATCGTCACGTCTGAAGGTGCGGCAACGGTGTCGGGTCAGGTCACGGACCTGCCTTCCGGCACCTCCATCTGCCTCCGTGGGTAATGTGCACCATGGATCCACAAAATATTCATCGCTGTTTTGCGGCCCTGCGCGCCGCCATTCCTGAACCAAAAACCGAGCTGAACTACCACTCTCCTTTTCAGCTTCTGGTCGCCGTGGTGCTCTCCGCGCAAAGTACGGACAAAGCCGTCAACGCCTGTACTCAGGCACTTTTTGCCGCGGCACCTACTCCCGACGCGATGGCGGCGCTCGGTGAAGACGGCATCAAGACCCATATTCGTCGCCTGGGGCTATTCAACGCCAAGGCCCGTCATGTGCATGCCCTGGCGCAACAACTGCTGGCCCTGCATGACGGCGAGGTGCCTGCAGACCGGAAGGCGCTGGAAGCGCTCCCCGGTGTCGGGCGTAAAACCGCCAATGTCGTCCTCAATACCCAGTTCGGGCACCCCACCATTGCGGTAGATACCCATATCTTCCGGGTAGGCAACCGGACGGGACTCGCCCCCGGTAAAACACCCCTGGCCGTCGAAAAGGCCCTGCTCGCGGCGGTACCCGCCGAATACCTGCAGGACGCCCACCACCTCCTGATCCTCCATGGCCGTTATACGTGCACGGCCAGACGGCCACACTGTGGTCACTGTCCGCTTTTCCAATGCTGCGAATGGCCGGACAAACATCAGTGGACAGCAAAATCATCCTTTCGTGGCGCTTAAAGACCGGACAGACTCCGCCACCGAGGCGAGCACATCCGCCCATATACCCGCCTCAGCCTGCCGGAACAGACGCATGGATGGGTACCGTGGGTTTAACCGGGTTTGACAGATCGCCAAGCCTGCGCCAGAGCAATGGCCGTTTACGGAATTATTCGGGCATTTGGCGGCGCCCTTGGACGGTAGGTAGCCTTACCGCTCCGCAGCTTCCTGCAGCCCGCCCTGCCAGATGGTCAGAAAGCAGGCAGTGCCCTGCAACGCCTGTGCGGCCACCACCAGGAGTGCCACGAGGTGGAGGACCCGCCACCAGAAGAGGTGGATCCACTGCCAACTGTTGACGAACCCAATATACGTGCTAAATTATCTATTGAGATGTCTATATATTGTGTTTCGGCCATCCTGAAATGCGGCGGCGCCGGTTCGGGCGCGGTCGGGAGGAGTAGCGATGAACGACCCTCTGTCAGTCCCATATTCCGACGAGTTGATCCGGCCATCGGTACTGAAGCGAAGCGGCGCGAGCGTGCCTTTCGATCCGGGTCGCATCTGCTCGGCCATCAGCCGGGCGGGACGCGCAAGCGGCGAATTTGCTGCCGGCGTTGCGGAAAGAATCACCGACGTCGTTCTGAGCGCCCTGGCGTCAAGTGCGACCCGTCGTGAACCCACCGTTGAACAGATTCAGGATCTGGTCGAACTGGCGCTGATGGACGAGGGCTTTTATCGCACCGCCCGCGCCTATATTGCCTACCGTGAACAGCATCAGAGATTGCGCGGGGATCGCCAGGCGATGGTAGATGCCATCACCTCGGTAAATGAATACCTGGATCGGGATGATTGGCGGGTCAATGCGAATGCCAACCAGGGCTATTCCCTGGGCGGCCTGATCCTGAATATTGCCGGGAAGGTCACCGCAAATTACTGGCTGAGCCATGTTTATCCCGAAAAAATCGGTGCAGCGCACCGCGAGGCCGACCTGCATATCCATGATCTCGACATGTTGGCCGGTTATTGTGCCGGATGGTCCCTCCGCACCCTTTTGCGGGAGGGTTTCAACGGCGTGCCGGGGAAAGTGGAGGCGGCGCCGCCGCGTCACCTGTCGAGCGCCGTCGGGCAAATGGTCAACTTCCTGGGCACCTTGCAGAACGAATGGGCGGGTGCACAGGCATTCAGTTCCTTTGACACCTATCTGGCACCATTCGTCCGCAAGGATGGCCTGTCCTATCAGGAAATACGTCAAAACATTCAGGAGTTCATATATAACCTGAATGTCCCTTCGCGCTGGGGCGGCCAGACACCGTTCACGAATGTCACCTTCGACTGGGTTTGCCCTGACGATCTGAAGGAACAGATTCCCGTGATCGGCGGAGAGGAGATGCCTTTCCGCTACGGCGATCTGCAGACGGAAATGGAACTGATCAACCGGGCTTATATCGAGGTCATGAGCGAGGGCGACGCCAGGGGACGGGTTTTCACTTTTCCCATACCCACCTACAACATAACATCCGATTTTCCGTGGGATTCAGCGAATGCCGAAAGACTGTTCGCCATGACCGCCAAATACGGTCTGCCCTACTTCCAGAATTTTATAAATTCCGAACTGCAGCCCAATATGGTGCGCTCCATGTGTTGCCGCCTGCAACTCGACCTGCGTGAACTGCTCAAACGCGGAAATGGCCTTTTCGGATCCTCGGAGCAGACCGGCTCCATCGGGGTGGTGACCATCAATTGTGCCAGACTGGGCTATCTCCATAAAAACGATGCGGAAGGCCTTTTCCGTCGTTTGGACGCGCTCGCGGAAATGGCGAAAGAAAGTCTGGAGATCAAACGCAAAATCATCCAACGGCAAATGGACACCGGCCTGTTCCCGTACTCCAAACGCTATCTGGGGACGTTGCGCAATCATTTCTCCACCATTGGCGTGAACGGTATCCATGAAATGATCCGCAACTTCACCGGCGACCGCGAAAACATCACCACCCCTGCGGGATACGCCATGGCCGTCCGCTTTCTCGATCATGTCAGGGAACGCATGGTGGCTTTTCAGGAAGAAACCGGCCACATGTACAACCTCGAGGCCACCCCCGCAGAAGGCACCACCTATCGTTTCGCCAAAGAGGACCGGAAGCGCTTTCCCGATATTTTACAGGCTGGTCTTCCGGACAAGCCGTACTACACCAACTCTTCGCAACTGCCCGTAGGCTTTACGGACGATCCTTTCGAGGCCATGGAGCGTCAGGAAGCGTTACAGGCAAAATACACCGGCGGGACCGTTCTTCACCTGTATATGGGGGATCGCATCTCCAGTCCGGAGACCTGCAAGCGCCTGGTGCGCCGCGCACTGGAACGTTTTCGCCTGCCCTACATTACGGTTACGCCAACTTTCTCCATCTGCCCGGTGCATGGCTATCTGTCGGGAGAACATCCGTTCTGTCCAATCTGTGATGAAGAACGACTTGCAGAAAAGCGGCGGCGTTCCGCCTGAAACGTTAAAGGAGAATATCATGTGTCCTGAAATCATGAACCAGAATCCTTTGGAAGTTGAACTGACGGATGACGAAAGACAACCCTGCGAGGTCTGGACGCGGGTTATGGGCTACCACCGGCCGACGTCTTCTTTCAATATAGGCAAGCAAGGCGAACATTCGGAGCGTAAATACTTTGTCGAGACCGGGAAGCTGGATACGGAAGTGTCGCGGTCGGTGCATTGAAGTGACGATGAGCACAGTAGTCACCACGGTGGATACCCGGTTACATACGCTACCGCCAGTAGGCGGTTTCGCGCGGTTCAGTGCGGTGGATTATCCCGGACATTTATGTGCTGTGATATATACTCAGGGCTGCCCATGCCGCTGCCGCTACTGCCATAATCCGCATCTGCAGCGAGGGTGTGGCCAGTCCGGTATATCATGGCCGGCCATCATGTCCTGGCTGGCCAACCGAGCGGGATTACTGGATGCGGTGGCGTTTTGCGGTGGCGAGCCAACCGCCCATAAATCGTTACAGGCAGCCCTTCAGCAGGTGCGGGATTCAGGATTTGGCACAGCCCTGCACACATCTGGAATATATCCTTATAATTTCTCAAATATGCTGCCTTATACCGATTGGGTTGGCTTTGATATCAAGGCACCTCTTGCCCGTTATGCTGATGTCACCGGTGTGCCGGGAAGCGGCATCCGGGTGCAGAACTCTGTCGAACGTATGTTATCCAGAAATGTTGCTTATGAAATCAGAACAACCGTACACCCGGCCATACTCGATGCTTCAGATCTTGTCACGATAGCGCGCTGGTTGAAACTCCTGGGTATTTCTAACTGGGTGTTGCAATCTTTTAACCCGGCGGGATGCGTGAATGCGGGCTTAGTTACCAGCTACGCACCAATCGACCGTGAGCTGCTTGATAAGTTGCGCGAGCACGTACAGAATATATTGGTTAGATAGGTTGTCAGCGGCGTTCATTGCGTTACCAACCATGCCAGCTATTGCTCTATATTGAACTCCTGCGCCTGTATTGTTAGGCTCCAGGCAATCTGTTCAGGATACAAATAGGATGTTCCACCCCCCGTCAGGCGACGGATAACCGGTATGGACTCAGCTTGGCAATATGCTGCCCGCACCGCAAAGTCATTATCCTCGTAGGCTCCCAGGGCCACCGCGCGGGTGCTTCCATAAAATCGCAGCAATGGTAACGAATCCACGCGAGTAACGATAATCTGATGCGAATCAAGGATAATGTTACCTGCGGCATCGTGAAGCCCGCTATCTCCCCATAACAATTGGTCCATAACGCCTCCTTTTTCAGTCGCCCTGTACAGACATGAATTTCATACCCGGTTCACCATGCCAATAGCCGTTACAGACGGGTGGGTCGTATCCTTCCGGGGAGGTGTATTTCCCATTTAACGCGGCATGAAATACCTGTATGACCGACTTTGTGGCCGTAAGTTGCGGGGATATGCGTACAATATCTATGCCCATTGCTGACATGGACGCCATCTCATTTAAGAGGTTACATGGAATACCGGATTGAAGCTGAATGCCATTTATTGTAAACAGGCGTTCATGCTCCTGGGTGAATAGTGCACGCCCCTCCGAATCGCCTATGCAGCGTTGTTCACATTCGTCCTTACCGACATTATCTGCCTGGGCAGTGAAACAGCGGGCCGAAAACGACAGCGGCAGGTGACCATGCGCGAACACTTCGGTTTCCATTGCCTCGGGTCGCGTGTTTTGTAACATGACGATGGTCGTGACTGCCAGTTCCACCGGGGGAACCCATCGCGTTGCCCCCAGGTCAGTCGGGCAAGGGCGATTCTGCAGACCGGTAAAATTGCTCTATGTTTTCCTTGGATCAGTAGTAGTAAATCGGGCCTAATGAGATCTTCATCTCCCGCATCTCCTTTTTGAGGATGCTATCTTATTGAATAAATATCTATGACCATGTATCGCGGAATCCGTGCAAGAACGACAGGTTATCGCAAAACACGCCATGCGCGGTGTGTATAGCAACGGCCTCAATGCCAGGGCCGGTGATAGGCCCCAAGAGTATGGGTCTGGCCTTCGGAAAGACGGTCCAGAACCGCAGTCCACTGGGTTCTTACCAAATATCGCTCGGGATCCCAAGCGCAGGTATCTAAGGCCTCGCGCAGGACGCGCGCGACGGATGCGACGTAGGCCGGACTTCGCTGGCGGCCCTCCACCTTGATAGCGGCTATGTCGTGGCGGAATAAGTCCGCCATAATATCGAATACATTCAGCCTAGTAGGTTATTCAATAACGTAATATGGCTGCGCGTCGGTATAGTAGCGACCCTTGCACAAGGTGGGATAACCAGCCGCCTCATTAAGGCCGTGACGGTCAATCAATACGCCATTCAGGCGAGACTCGCGGCCCAGGGCTGTCTCTTCCCAGCGTACCGACTCTGCTGGTGAACAACCCCCGCTGGCGTTAGGGGATCGGCCGGTAATGTAGGATGACAAAGCACAACGGCCTTCTACCATAACGCATAGGCTTCCATAACCAAATACTTCGATTTCTACCGGGCTGTTGACTATGGTATGCCAAAGCTGTTGTAAGGACAGAACCCTGGGCAGAACGGCTCGTTGAATGCCAAATTGCTGGTGGTAGAACTCCAGGGCCTTATAAGTGGTAGCAGACGCCTGCACGGAAAGATGCAAACGCAGGTCGGGGTGGTGACTTGCGGCATAACGCAGCAATCCCGGGTCAGCCATGATC
>NZ_JBYCKR010000280.1:0-1949 GCF_057473505.1 Acidithiobacillus sp. TH-A35
CAGGTTCCGGTGATCTTCGACAAAGGGCACGATGCGCTGATTGGGCACTTTGTCGAGCAGTCCTTCTTCCTTTTCCGGGCTTTCACCGGATGCGTTGGGATCATCCTGCTTGCTCCAGGTGCCGGTAATGGGGTTGATATAGAAACCCAGTTGCGCCTTGTTCTTGCGCCGCCGCCAGCCGCGATTGATGCGCCACAGACGGGCAGCGGGGGCGTAGGTGAGTTCAGCCAGCACTTCGTCGCCATTGCGTACAGCGGCCTTGCGCTTCTGGATGACGCCGTCGGGACCGGACAGGAAGCGGTAGGTGCTTTGCAGCTCGAAGCCCTGCCGCTGGCGGTCTTCGTCATTGATGGAAATGCGTTCCACCGCCACGGTTTCCACGGTTTCTATGCGATAGAGCTCCCGTACCCAGTCGTGCTCTGTCAACAGGGCATCACAGTTTTCGCAGCGGTTGACCAGGGGGTCGCTGCCGCCAGGGGCGCCCAGGTGGCCATACCCGCACTGGCTGCAGACCAGGGAAGCGATGGTGGCCAACTGGCTGTTGCCGGAAATGTGATCCGCCGAGCCGACGTTGAGCTTGGCCCGCACCACCCGATACATGCGGCCCTGATGATAGATGAGGCTGCGCGGACCAAACTCCGAGAGTCCCAGAAAACGCGGGCGGCTGACCATGCTGCCTTCGTCCTCCTTCCCGCTCATGGTGTTGCCGCCACTGGCGGGAATCCAGGCCATCAGGGGCAGACGCGGGAAATTGTAGCCGGGCAGGAAGCCCTGGCTGGCCAGGTAACGATAGGTGTAGAAGTCGGCGTTCTGGGTGTTGCCGGTCTTGAGCAGGACCGCATATTGCCGGGCGGCATCCCCATAGCGGCGCTGGGCATTCTGTCGCTCGCCGTGGGAGGCGGTGTGACTCTTGACGATCTGATCGGCCATGTCCATCTGCGTGCGGGTGGAATCAAAGAGCACTCGCCAGCGCTGCAGCGCCCCGGAGAAGCTCTGGGGCGCCGTGGCGATGACTTTTTGCACATAATCCGGGGAGAACCAGTCGCTGTCCTGCAGTTCGTCGTGGAGTTGGTCGATGACCCGCGCGGCGCTCTCCTGGGCGCGGTCCTGAACGGTGATGTTGCCGAGGCAGTCCTGGTAGTGCGGTTTCAGTGGCTTGTCCTGCAGGTCGAGATCCAGCAGTTCGTTGATGCCGGAAGGGAGGTCTATTTCCGCGCAGGCCAGCCAGACCGCATGCAGGTGGCTCTCCACCAGATCGCGATTGGCCAGATCGAGGGTGGGCGACTTGACCACGCCATGGACCATCTCGTTGGCATGGTGGAAAAACCACTGATCGTGGGGGCTCTGGGCGGCGCAGTAGGTGATGACCAGAGCCTGCTGGCCAGAGCGGCCGGCACGGCCACTGCGCTGGGCATAATTGGCGGGGGTGGGCGGCACATTGCGCAGATAGACCGTATTGAGGGCCGAAATATCGACGCCCAGTTCCATGGTGGGTGAGCAGAACATGACCGGCAAGCGCTCCAGCGGCGCTTCATGAGCGGGATTGCTGGCCCAGTCGTGGCGGTCTTTTTCGGTGTAGCGGAAGCGCTGTTCCAGTAACTGGCGGCGCGCCGAATCCACTTGTGCGGTATGCTCCTGCGCCTCAAAGGCGAAGAGCGGATGTTCCGGCTGACGCAGGAGATTGGCGATGTTGAGATAAAGCTGGCGGAAGAAGCCATTGGACTGGCGGTTGTCGGTGTCCGGCTCGTCGGCCGTCAGGCACCAGTCGAGGGCGCCGGCGTTCAGTCGCCATCCCACCAGATGATTTTCCACGGGATGCTTCTGCACATACCCATAGAGGTTGGCGGCCTGGAGCGTCGCTTCGATCAGTTCGGCCCATTCGGCGTCTTTCCACTGGGCTACCTGGCCAGCCCATGCGCTGTCTTGCCAGAAGGTGGCATTTTTGACCT
>NZ_JBYCKR010000281.1:0-2283 GCF_057473505.1 Acidithiobacillus sp. TH-A35
GCGTTCAGCATACCGCAGCGCACGTCAGCATCTCTTTTCGACGTGAAGTACCTCCGTGCCTGGTTTTACCCCGTAGTGCTCTGGTCACTGATTCCGATTTTTCTGGCCGCCGACGATGATCTGCGCGCCTGGTCCTACCTCCCACCGGTGATCATCGCTCTCTTGCTGGCGCTCTGGGTCGGCTGGCATCGCCAGCAATCCCAGAGTTTCAGCGCTTGGTTCCGCAACCCGGACACCTTACTGCCACCGCTGGCGGGGGGGATGTGGGAGGAGACTTTTGCCGAGGGCTACCACTGGCGACGTGATCAGGAGGCACAGCACCGTCTGCTGAGTGCCCAGATTGTACAATTGCGTGACGCCTTGCAGGCCATGCCCGACGTCGTGGTGCTCATGGATGAGCGCGGTCAGTTACTTTGGGTGAATCCTTCCGGTATCCGCTTGCTGCAACTGCAGTGGCCCGATGACGCGGGCAAGCCGCTGGCCTTCTGGCTGCGTACCCCGCATCTGCGGGCCTTTCTCGCTGGCGAAGGGCCGCCCAGCCTGCAACTCCCCGCCCCGGCAGATGCACAACAGATTTTGGAGGGTATGCGCTATCCCCTCGCCGATGCCGGCGCTTTGGTCATCTTCCGGGACGTGACCCGTATCCGCCAGCTTGAACAGGTCCGTCAGGACTTCGTGGCTAATGTCTCCCACGAGTTGCGCAGCCCGCTGACGGTGGTGCGCGGTTTCCTGGAAAACATGCTGGACAGTCCCATCGCCGCCGACGATGAGGTGAGCAGTCAACTCCGTCTCATGGAACAGCAGACACTGCGCATGCAGTCTTTGGTCGAAGACCTGCTGTCTCTGGCACGCATGGAGGCCGCCGAAGCGAATCCGGAACACTGCGAAACACTGATGCTCGCGGACATGATACACAACACATTGGACACCCTGGCGCCCGCGATAATGCAAAAACGGTTGCAGATCGACACAGCGCTGGATAGCGACTTGGGCTTTTTCGCAGAAACCATCGACCTGACCAGTATCATTCGCAATTTATTAGAAAACGCCATCAAATATACCCCGGCAGACCGCGCCGTCAGCGTACGCTGGGAGCGTCGCCCCGGCGAGCTGCTTTTCGTGGTGCAGGATACCGGCGATGGTATCGCTGCCGAGCATTTGCAGCGTATCACCGAGCGTTTTTACCGGGTGGACAAAGGTCGCTCCCGACGCATGGGCGGCACGGGGTTGGGGCTGGCCATTGTCCGTCACGCTGTCGAGCGTTATCAGGGGCATCTGGAAGTAGCCAGTGAAGTGGGTAAGGGAACCACTTTTACTGCGCATTTTCCGCTTCATCTCGCCCGCAGTTTCCCCCCCGACTCCGCAGTGTCATAAAATTGTAATAAAATCTTGCTATAGTTTCTGTGCAGCTTTTAACTAAACCTGTATAAGGGGCGGGATATTATGAAGTTCAATGGCGTGGCTTTTATGTTGGGCGTGATGAGCTTGGGCGTAGCAGGGCTGGCGCAGGCGGAAACCATTTCCGCCGCAGGCGGCACGGCCATTTATCCCGTCCTGTCCAAATGGGCAGAAACCTACAAACAGAAAACGGGCACCATGGTGAACTATCAGGCTATCGGTTCTGGTGGCGGGATTGCCCAAATCAAGGCCAAAACCGTCGCTTTCGCCAACAGCGACATGCCCCTCAAGCCTGAATATCTCAGCAAAGACCAGCTCGTCCAGTTTCCGGCAGTGATTATTGGCATTACCCCCGTCGTGAATGTCCCCGGTATAAAGCCCGGTGAACTGACCTTCAACGGCACTGTGCTCACCGGTATTTACCTGGGTAAGATCAAGAAATGGAACGACGCGGCCATTGCCGACCTCAATAAGGGCGTTAAGCTGCCGGATATGAATATCACCGTGGTCCATCGTTCTGACGGCTCCGGCACTACCTTCAACTTTACCAATTATCTGGCCAAAGTAAGCCCGGAATGGAAGCAACGGGTGGGCGATAACACTGCTGTTTCCTGGCCTGTTGGTGTGGGTGGCAAGGGTAATGCGGGCGTCGCTGCATATGTACAGCGGATTCCCGGTGCCATCGGCTACGTGGAATATGCCTATGCCAAGGAAAATCACATGGCTTACGGCAAAATGATCAATGCTGCGGGCAAAGTGGTGACCCCTGATCTGGCCACTTTCCAGGCCGCCGCGGCGAATGCGGACTTTACCAAGGTAGAGGATTTCTACATGATCCTCACCAACCAGCCGGGTGCCCAAAGTTGGCCCATTTCCGCTGCGACT
>NZ_JBYCKR010000282.1:0-4140 GCF_057473505.1 Acidithiobacillus sp. TH-A35
ATGCCATTGGGGTTGACCAGAAACACTTGGCCATTGGCATTGAGATGACCGAAGATGGCACTGGGATTGCTGCCGGTGACATTGTTCAGGGCCACACTGGCCGCATTGGGTTGCTGAAAATTTACCGTCTGCCCACTACCGATGCTGAAGCTCTGCCAGTTGAGGATGGCTTTGCTGGATGACTGGGTGACGGTGAGCTGGTTGTCCGCCTGGCTGATGGTTGCCTGACCGGAGACGACCTGACCGTCGGTAGGCAGGCTTGCAGCCGGCAGACTGGCTGCCAGGGACCACGGCGCAAAAAACAGGATACCGCCGCCGAGCAGAAATCGCTGCCAGAGGATGGCCTGGCGGAGACTCCGGGCACCACTGGGCGATAAGGGTGCCGGGTCTGCGGCATCCGCATCGGCGTGGGCAACCCCGGTCGTAGCGTACCGTGCTGAACGCCCGCCGGCGGTGCCTTTGCGGCGCGGGCTTGTGCCGGGGGTGGCGCCACGGCGATATCCCGAGATTTCTGAAACCGCCACCAGCATGCGGTGGGAGGAACTCCAGACCAGTCGATAAATATGGTTCATGACGCCTCCCTCCTACGAATGCCAAAATGCGCCGGGCGTCACAACCAGCGTGGCCCAGAGTTCACTGTGTTGATTGGCGCCCGCCGTGTTGGCGGCATTACCGATCCGGTGTACCCAGTCAAAGCGGCATTGGACCCCACGGATGTGGTACTGCAGGCCCAAACCGGCGGCCGCCATGCCCAGCCGGTTCGATTGCGGGGCACCGGGATAAAAATCGTGGTATTGCCAGACTTCTCCGCCCTGGAGTAGCGCCGCTATCCGCAGGTGCCCGTAGCGGGCAGGGATCGGCAGACCGTGGGATAAGGCCAGACGGGCGAGAATGCCCTGGTCTCCCGCACCGCTGCCCACGGCCGCACTCATGATGCCCTGGGGGCCACCCAGGTACATCTGCTGACTGGCATCGAGATTTTTGGAGGCCACCTGAGCCAGCAGATGGGCATCCAGGCGCAAGCCGGCGGGGAGTTCCTGCAGCCGGTTCAGTTGGAGTTGTCCTATCCAGAACAGCCCGGCGGTGCGGGGACCGGCGGCATCGGCGGCCTGGGCAGTGGTGCCGAAGATCACCTTGTTGCCGCCGGTGACACTGATGGATCCGCTGCTGACGCCGTCGCCGCTGGCCAGGGCGCCACTGAGACTCCATTGCACCAGATTCAGCTGCGTGTCCGTGGCACTGTTCGGGACGATCCCCGACTGTTGGGTGAAGCGATCCTGAATGAAGTTCAGGCTGCTGTTGAGCAAGGCACCCGGACGCAACAGAATCGGATAGGAGAAACCCGCACCCCACTGGATAGCCCGACCGGTTTCGTCCAGAGCCGTAAAGTTCTCACCCAGCCGATAGTGGGTCCAGGAGGCAAACAGATTAGCGCGTAGTCCGTTCCAGAGATTGGGAGACAGGAAGGACAGACCCGCCGCATGGAGCAGTCCGCCGCTGGTGGTCAGGCCATTCGCCGAAATTTCGCTGCCGTAGCCGAACGGGTTGCGCAGATTGACATCGCCCTGCCACTGAACCCGGCCGGTATAGTTTCCGCCGTAGTTGTTGACCCCCACACTGCCCGAGACCAGGGGGCGGTTATGTAGGGCGACCTGCAGGGAACTGGTTTGGGGTCGGGTGCCCGGGATCAGGGTGCCGGCGACCCGGATGCCGGGGGTCTGGTTCAGTAGCAGCAGGCCGCGATTCAGCGCGCTGTCGGTGATCAGTGCGCCGGGAGTCACCCCTAGAGTATATTGGGCGGCACCTGCACGCAGGCGCGATCCAGGAGTAATCTGAATTTGGTCATAGCGAGGCTCCACCACCTGAATATGAATCTGTCCGGCACGAATCTCCTGGGCGGGCAGGTAGGCGTAGGCCAGCGGGTAACCCTGCTGATGCAACGCCTCGGTCAGGGTGTCGGCGGCTTGCTGCAGTTGCCCGAGGGTGACCGTATGACCTTCCAGGGGACGTATCGTCGCCTGCACGAAAGTCATTGGAAGCAGGGTGTTGCCGATGACGGTGATTTGCCGTACTGCAACAGGGGTCTGGGAACGAGAGGTCCGTTCTGCGGGCGCGGGCAAGGCCAGTACCGCGCCGGGGGCCTCGGGCAGGACTGGCGCCGGGCGCACCTGCTGCAGGATTTGCCCTGGTGCAGGCGCCGGTGACGCCGTTGCCAGGGCCGGCAGGGCCGTCAGAAGACCGGCACACCACAAAGACAGACGCAGGCCATGAGGCCTGAATGAGGGCGAGCGATCGCGCATAGCTTGTTTCCCGCTAAATATTAAGTGCACGGTAGATTGTGTTCATGTTTCTTTTTCTCCTGAGCGACGGCTTGCAGTGGTCGTGGCGGCTAATGAATTTGAGCGGATTGTAACAAAACAGATACGTTTGTTACGTTTTTTGACCGTTACGAAGAAATACGTTAGTATACATAATATTACATGACATATTTGGAGCCATGCGGGTGGCAGCGAACGAAGCAGTGCTAACAATTCGCCTTTTGGGAGACATGGAGCTACGCTGGCAGGCGCGCTCCCTACCGTTACCGCACCGTACGGCACGACGGCTCCTCGCCTATCTCTGCCTGCACCCTGGTCGTATCCATAGGGCGGAACTGGCAACACAGCTTTGTTCGGCAGAATCCGACACGCAGGCGCGCAACCAGCTCCGGCAAGCCATCTTCCAACTCGCGCGGACCCTTCCCACGAAAAGCTCTCCCTTTCTGCACAACGGAGACTGGCTCGAATGGCGGCAGGGCGAGCGGCAAGCAATCGATCTGCCTCAGTTTTTGGCCGCTGACCTCCAGGACGTCGAATCTTGCACCCGGGCCATCGCGCTGTATCGCGGAGAATTTCTCGCCAATGAAGGGGTTAATGACGGTAGCCCTTTCGCGATCTGGGCCGGCAAGCTACGCGGCCTTGCCGAAGATCGTCTTCAACAGATCTATCAGGCACTCGTCGATCATCACTTGGCCGCTTCCAATTCAGAAGTAGCGTTGGACTGGGCCACACGCTGGACGCAGGAGTGCCCGCTCCTCGACCTCCCCCATCTGCGCCTGATGCAGATCCTGGCGGATGCAAATCAAACACAGCAGGCTCTGTACGTTTTCGAACAGTTCCGGAACGCCAAGGCCACGATGCGCGGCGAAAAACCCAATGCGACGCTGCACTCGTTCTACAGAGAACTGCAGGCCCTTCGGACGACCAGCATCGCTCCGAAGATCGACGCCGACATCCCGGGTAGCATCGCCATCACCGTACTCGCCATCTTCCCTAAACCAGGCTGGGAAAGAGCCTCGGACGAAGAAATCCAAGCGCATATACAAAAATACCACGCGGTAGCGCATCAAATTGCCGGACAGGTCTCGGCACGCGACCGTGTAACGGGTGACGGCGTGCTGGAACTGATTTTCGATGGCGAAAACGTGGCTGCGGAGGGACCGCTCGCTGCCGTCCGAGCGATGGCAGCACTTCACGAAGCCTGGCCCGAGGAAGACGGCGCCGTGTTTCTCATCGATTATGGTCGGATTCTTCACAACAACACCGGCGAACCCGTGGGGCACCTGTTTCGTTCGTTGCGGCAAAGCGCCCGAAACCTCCCGACAGGGGCGCGTATGATCCTGGGTCAGGCGGCGTATGTCTTGCTTCCGAACCCATGCCCCCCCTTTGTCTTCCAGACACTGGACCAGGACAGCACCGCCTTGTATCTCTGTACCTGCACCGAGGACACTTCACCTGATCTCAACGCGCCTATCGCCCACGGCAAAATCCACCAGGAGCTCGTGCGCAGAATACGGGCGGTCCTCGATGGCCATCCTGGAGAGTGCCTGTGGGTCGTGGGACCGCCTGGGATCGGGAAAACCTGGCTGTTCCAACAGGTACTGCAACCTTTTTTAGGACAGGTTCCGATCATCCGCTACCAGACAAGTGCTGCCCATCGCAACCAACCTCTGTACCCAATGGCCCAGACTCTGCGACGCTTGCTCCGACTCGACGGCCTGGAAAAATCGGTAGCGCAGCGCGTGCTACGGCAACATTTACAGACTTTGGGCGAACAAGACCCTCTCCTTTTGCGCATCTGGTTTCACTGGTTGGAGGTTTC
>NZ_JBYCKR010000283.1:0-7348 GCF_057473505.1 Acidithiobacillus sp. TH-A35
GCCGCATGGCGCGAACGTCTTCTGCCAACTGTTCTGGATTGCGCGGCTGGCCGAGAATTTCCGCACGCAGGCTGGTGAAACGGGCGCCGAGCGCCGCATCGCCAGCGATCCAGCGAGCGCGGGTGAGGGCTTGGTGTTCCCAAGTCCAGGCGGATTCCCGCTGATAGCGGCTGAAGGCGTCCAGGGTGGTAACCAGGGGGCCGGACTGCCCGCTGGGGCGCAGGCGCATGTCGATCTGGTAGAGCAGCCCAGCACGGGTGAGGGTGCTGAGGATGTGAATAATCCGTTGTCCGAGACGAGCGAACCAGGTGGACGCCGCGAGGGGGGCAGGACCATCGCTTTCGGCGTCGAGGGGGGCGTCGTAGAGATAGACCAGGTCGAGATCGGAGGCGAAGCCCATTTCCCGGCCCCCCAGTTTGCCAAAGGCGATAACGGTGAAGGGGGCCGCTTGGCCGTTGCTGGAGCGCACGCAGCCGTGGCGGCGCTGCATCTCCGCTTCAGCCCAAGCCAATGCGGTTTGCAGGGTGAGCTGGGCGAGGTCACTGAGTTGGGGGAGCAGCGTTTCCACGGGCAGCTGGTCCGTCCAGAAGGCGGCGGCGAGGCGCAGGACTTCGGCATTTTTGAAGCGCCGCAGGGCATCCATCCGTTCTTCCATATCTTCAGCAAGCTGTAATTGTGCAGCGAGGGCCTGCGGCCAGTGCTCGGGGCTGATGACGGTGTCGCTGAGCACGTCATCCAGCAGGATGGGGAAGCGTGCCAGCTCCTGTGCCAGCCAGGGGCTGCGCAGTAACGCCGCGATGCGTATGAGGTACGGCGGATTCTCCGCAAGCAGAGCGAGGTAGTTGGCACGCCCCAGAATGGCCTCAATGAGGGTGAGGAAGCGTTGTAACAAGGCGTCGGTGTGTGGCTGGGCGCTGCACAGGTCGAGGGCCAGAGGAAGCAAGCGGTTGAGGCGTTGTCGTCCTTCTGTAGAGAGGCGGCTGGCCACATCGCGGCTGTGGGCGAAGCGCCAAAGGCGTGTCCATACGGCTTCCGGCTCCGTGAAGCGCAGGACTTGGAGCAGGTCGCTGGGAGCGGCTTCCAGCGCGCCGGTCTGGGCGCGTTGCCAGAGTTTCTCTCCGTTGCGATTTTTACCTTGGCGGTCATCCTCCCCGGAGGCCAGGATGCGCTGAAAGATAACGTGGTTTCGCTGGCGGAGGGTGTCTAGGGTTTCGCGCATGGTGATTACATCCGTGAAACCCATGCTGCAGGCCAGGCGTTGCCATTCCAGTTCCGAGCGCGGTAGTTGCTGGGTCTGCTGATCATCGACCATTTGCAGGCAATGCTCGGTATTGCGCAAAAAAAGATAAGCACGCCGAAGCTGATCGACATCGTCCGCAGGCAGAAGTCCAGCACTGGCGATGGCCGCAAGGGTGTCCAGGGTGTTGGTGCTGCGCAGACCGGGTTGGCGGCCACCGTGGATAATTTGCAGGGATTGACAGATAAATTCGATTTCACGGATGCCGCCTTGGCCCTTTTTGATGTCGTTGCTGCTGCCACCTTGTTCCGCATCCATGAGGACTTTGACTTCCCGTAGGCCGGTGAGGGCGGTGTAGTCCAGGTAGCGGCGATAGACAAAGGGGCGCAGGGTGTCGAGAAGGATTTGGCCAAAGGTGACGTCACCCGCGACGGGGCGCGCCTTGATAAAGGCGTAACGCTCCCAGCCGCGGCCATGCACCTGATAGTATTGCTCCATGGCGGCAGTGGAGATGCAGAGGGGACCGGCATCTCCGAAGGGGCGCAGGCGCATGTCGACGCGGAAGCAGAAGCCGTCGGGCGTGCGCTGATCGAGGGCCTGAATCAGCCAGCGACCGAGGCGCTGGAAGTAGGCAGTGTTGTCGAGGGGACTGGGGCCATCGGTCTCGCCGCTCTCGCCGTAGCAGAAGATGAGGTCGATGTCGGAGGAGAGGTTGAGTTCGCGTCCACCCAGCTTGCCCATGCCGAGGACGGTGAAAGGCACCTCCTGACCGTTGCTGCTGCGGGGGGTGCCGTGGCGCTGGCGCAGCATCGCCACGCCATAAGCATAAGCGTGTTGCAGGCAAATTTCGGCCAGTTCGCTGAGGGCGGCTACGGTTTCTGAATAATGTTCGCCGGGCTGACGATCCTGCCAGATGATTTCTACCATACGGGCATTGCGGTACTGGCGCAGATCGGCAAGGAAGACGTCGCTGGTGAGTCCGTGGGTGGCGGCAAGGTCGCTGTGTCCGCCGCGTGCGAGGCGTAGCAACCAGTGGGGGTGGCGTAGGAGAAGTTGGCGCGCAAAGGGGCTGACACAAGCGATATGCACCCAATGTGCAGCAAAAGAAGGTCCAGGGCGGCGGAGCTCAGCCTGTTCCTCAGCAGCGAGGGTAGCCCAGGTGGCGGCGAGTGCCTCGGTGATTGCCTCTGCTTCCAGGGGTAACAGGTTAATGGCGTGGATGATCTCCACGGGTAACTCAGGTGCCGCCATGCCTGCTCCTTCCGGTATTGTTCCGCATCGTGTGTATGGGCAGTGTAACTTATCCCCGTTTTCGGGTCCGCATGGGGCTCTGTGGCGCTTCTTGTGCTAGGATTTTGTGCGATACCGTTGCAGCGTTACGCGGTGCTATGTGGTAACGCGGTCCGCAGAGAGAATCGTAGTAGGGAGCACATTCATTACCTCATGGCGTTTACCGGCGTTGACCGGACGGATTGGCTGATGTTACGGGCTTTCATGAGAGGCGTGCCTTGCCGCGTTTGCGCCTGACCTTTGCCGGTGTCCGCCGGGTTAGCGGTTGGCTGTTGGCCATCGTGCCGACAGTGCTGGTATTGCTGGCGGCGGCTTTCTATCTCCTGCTGATTCCCCGTCTGGATTTGTTGCGTCCCTATGTTTCTCAATCCTTGTCGCGGGCTTTGGGTGCTCCAGTGCAGGTGCGAGGTATGCAACTGGGTTGGAACTGGGGGCCGTTGCTGGAATTGGCCGCGTTGCGGGTGGGCCCGTCCGCACAGCCCGAACTGGCGCTGCACGGGGTGCATCTGCGCCTTTTTGCCCTGCCGCTGCTCTGGGGGGAGCTGGTTGCGCAGGATTTCCGCATTGCGGACGGCGAGGTGTCCGTCGTTCAGGCGGCGGACGGTGACTGGCAGGTGGCCGGGCAGTCGCTGGGACATGGCGGATCGCCATTGTCGCTGGATCTGGACTGGGCGCATGTGGATGTACAGCATCTGACCGTACAATGGCGATCCCAGCCGCAGGCCGCCCCCATTCCGCTGCGTGTGCAGTGGCAGAGCAGCGGTGGCTTGCGTCCGCAGATGCAGGTGCAGGTGCGCTGGTCACCTCAAGGTCTGTTGCGCTATTCAGGAGCGGCGCGCGGCGTCTTTACCCGTCCGGGGCGCTCCTCTGGCAGCGGTAACTGGGTGTTGCAATCGTTGCCGCTGCCTTGGTTTCATCTCGCGGATCCGCACTTGCCGGTGTTGGGCGGCAGCGTGAGCGGCAGCGGGCGCCTGCAATGGCGTTATGGCTTGCCGCGCACAGTTACCGGGCAGTTTGCCGTGCATGACGCCGGGGTGGACGGTAAGCAATGGGCGCAAATCCATGGCCATCTGGGCTGGAATGGAACGGGTTCCACCGGGACATTGCAGCTTGCTGATTTGACGGGGCTTGCTTCACAACCTTTGGCAGCGCGCTTGGGGCTCAACTGGCGCCATCGCCTGCAATGGCAGGTAGAAACGCCGCTGCTTCCCGCCGCACTTCTCCAGAACGTGCCGGAGATGGCCCTCCCCGTGCAACTCCGTTGGATACCTCGGCAACAGTGGCAGGGCAGCTTGCGCGACCTGCACTTCCGCTCGCACAGCGTGGGACACCAGCCCGCCACCTGGGAGCTTCAGGCAGGGCTTCATGACATCGGTGTTTCGCCGCATGGAGACTGGTTTGGCGTGCAGGGCCTTAGCGGCGACATCGTCCTTCACCCGGAAGCCCTGCAATTCCATCTGGCGAGCCGGCAGTTCACCCTGGACTGGCCACAACGCTTTGCAGCGCCGCTGCACCTGCAAGAAGTATCGGCACGGGTTGTCGCCCGGAAGGCGGGTACCGACTGGTCGATTCAAGCCAATCCGATCGTGTTTCAGGGGCCAGGTCACCTGCAGGCCAGCCTGGCGGTGCAGGGCCAGCAACTGCGTCTGAAGGCTCAGCTTGACGACATGCCGGTGACGGCGATGGCGGATTTCGTACCGCAGAGCGGTATTAGCCCTGCCCTGCGCCAGTGGTTACTTCAGGCCTTTCAGGCGGGATCCCTGCAGCATGCTGATCTGCAGTGGCAGGGACCATGGAGTCACCTGCCACGCCAGGCGCCGGGCGAGCATTTTTCGCTGCGGGCGAATTTTCGCCATGTGACCCTGCATTATGCCCCGCGCTGGCCAATAGCGACGCAAGTGAACGCGCAACTCCTCTGGGCGGGAGATCGCCTTTCTGTCCAGAGTCGTCGGGGTGATATTTTCGGGGTGCCAGTGGCGTCCGCAAGCATCGCTCTCAACCATCTCTTCGCACCGCATACCTCGCCGCTGCAGGTAACTTTGAAGACGCCGATCCCGCTGGATAAATTGCTGCCTTTTTTGCGGGAAACACCAGTATTGGAGGGCAAGGCCGTGGCGAATATGCCCCTGCGTCTGACGGGGCAGGGGCAATTACAATTAGCCCTCAACATCCCTTTCGGGACTGAGAAGAGCCAGGTAGATGGCCGGATCGATCTCCGCCACGCAGGGGTCGGGTGGGGCGGCTGGCAGGCTACGAGTATGCAGGGGCCGGTTTATTTTCAGCGGGACAAGATTCAGGTTGGCGAGCTGAAAGGCGTTTTTGCCGGTGGTCCCGTGCAGGCGAGCCTGCAGGTTAGTCAACTGGAGACCGCGCCGCGCCTGCGTTTTTCGCTGCAGGGTGAACTCCAGGCGGCTGATCTGCCGATGCCGGAACGCTGGCGCACGGCTTTCAGTGGCGCCGTCCCGTATCAGGGTAGCGGTACGCTGTTGAACAACGAGCTGCATTTTAAGGGCGATGCCGACCTGCGCCAAAGTCGTAGTGCTTTACCTGCGCGCTTGAATTGGGCATCAGGCAAGGGTGGAAACCTGACCGTGCAAAGTCATGGCAATGTGGCTCACCGTTTGCAAGTCAATTTCAAGCTACCCCTGGGGTCTGCCGTCCTGGCTTGGCAACGGGAGGAATCCGTCTGGCGATGGGAGGCTGGCGCCGCACGTTTGGGTGGAGAAATCCCTCCGCCACTGCCCAGTACTGGGTTTTTCCTTCAGGGCAGTGGCGATAGCCTCTCCGTAGGAGCGTGGCTGAACATGCTGACAGGTGAAGAAGACCGTAAGACGTGGCCGGGAATCCGCTTTGACCTGCATTGGCGGCACCTGCGTTTTCTGCAACAGGATTGGCCGGATGTGCAGATCCGCGGCCAGGTGGCGGCAAAGAAGCTGCATCTGCAATGTGTCAGCCCCCGGTTAGCCGGCGTCATACACTATGCGCGCGCGCCGCAGCCCACGGCTTCCGCCCAACTCCGTCTGGACATCCAAAAATTAAGTGTTGCTGCACCGGTATCCGCGGTATCTTCGGCCCCCGTCCTTTCGCAAATACGGCAAGGGGCCGCAGGCAGCCCGCTGACACTGCATACCCAGATCGCGCAACTCGATTGGCATGGCCACAAGATGCATGACGTGCTGCTGGATGCCGGGCGATCGGCGACCGGGTGGAACATTTCTATGCTCAAAGGCGACTGGGCAGGCAGTCAATGGGATTTTAAGGGGTCGTGGCAGGGCGCCGGAGCGGGTCAGTCGACCTTTCAGGGAAATATCCGCAGCAACAATATTGCGCCTGTTCTGCTGGACATCGGTATGGATACCCTGGACTACGGCCGTGCCGATTATGCGGGAAAATTGTCCTGGCCAGGTGCGCCCTGGGATTTCTCTGCAGCGCATCTCAGCGGAAACATACAATCAAAGCTGTGGAATGGTCGTCTCAGAAAACTGGGTACGGATATTTCCTGGCTCATCTTCCTGAATCCTACGACGTTGTTTGAAGATGTTCTTACCTTTGATTATCGCCCGCTCTTCGGCGGCGGCTTGTTCTTTTCCAAGCTTTTTGCCGACTTCCAGGTGCATGATGGTGTCGCCCATACCCGCAATCTGCTCCTTGAATCCAGCGCGCTCGAAATGAAGGGGATTGGCGCTGTCGACCTGACGCATCGAACCGTGAGTATGGGGTTGCAGGTTTATCCCTTGCAGAGTTTTGACTTGCTCCTCGGGCATTTCCCCATACTCGGTCCCGCCATCTTCGGGAAATCGGGCAAGGTGCTGGAATGGCGTTATCAGGTGGACGGGCCCTGGGCGCATCCGGTGGTGCGTCCGGTGCATGCACCGGCCAAGGCCGGAGGGAGCTAAAACGATGAATGCTCAGGTTGCCGTAGTGCAGATGGTGTCTTCGGACGTGCTGGCGGATAACCTCGCCCATGCCGGGTCTCTGCTGGCGCAGGCGGCTACGGGAGGTGCGCAACTGGCGCTCTTGCCCGAAAATTTTGCCCTCATGGGGCGTGACGAAAAAGCCAAGCTGGCCATTATGGAGATGGATGGCGATGGCCCGATCCAGTCCTGGCTGGCAGCGCAGGCGCAGCGCTTTGGCCTGTGGTTGATAGGGGGCAGTTTCCCCCTGGCCGCCCCTGACGGACGCTGCTATGCCGCCTGCCTGGCCTTCGACCCCACCGGCCAACGCCAGGCGCGTTATGACAAGATACACCTCTTTGATGTCGACCTGGCGGGCGGCGAAAGTTACCGCGAGTCCCGCACCATTGCCCCTGGCAGCACCCCGGTGGCCGTGACCACGCCCTGGGGCCAGCTTGGCCTCTCTATCTGCTATGACCTACGCTTCCCGGAGTTATACCGCTGTTATGCGGAGGCCGAATTACTGGTCGTCCCCAGCGCCTTTACCCAGCAGACGGGTGCCGCGCACTGGGAGTGTCTGCTGCGGGCCCGTGCCATTGAGAACCAGGCCTATGTGCTTGCTGCTGATCAGGGTGGTTTGCACCAGAATGGCCGCCAGACCTTCGGCGGTAGTATGATTATTGATCCCTGGGGTCAGGTGCTGGCCCGCATGGACCAGGGCGAAGGAGTCGCTCTAGCCCAGGTTGACATGGAATTTTTGCAGCGTTGCCGCAGTAATCTGCCCGCGCTGCAGCATCGTCGCCAGGCATTTTGTGGCGCCTCCCAGGCGACACCGGCCTAATCCTTCTGTTGCAGCGTGATGGGGGCCACCGCGCCGCTGAACGCCGGCCTCGCCTCAGAAACCAGGCCCCTTGAAGTGGCGGCGGGA
>NZ_JBYCKR010000284.1:0-2391 GCF_057473505.1 Acidithiobacillus sp. TH-A35
CCGGGGCCACGGTCCTCAGGGACAAGGATCGCGGCAGGGTCGAAACTAACCGAGTTTGCCTCTGACCCAGTCACGAGCGGCGTTGAGGGCGGCATCCAAGGCCGCCGGATTGCCGGCCCCGGCCTGCGCCATATCCGGACGCCCGCCGCCCTTGCCGCCCAGCGGTTGTGCCACGGTATTCACCAGTTCTCCGGCGTGAATCCGCCCAGTCAATCCTTTACCGACGCCAGCAATCAACGCCACCTTCTCCCCTTCCACACCCGCCAGGACGATGACGCCGTCAGGTAACTGACTGCGCAGGCGATCCAGGGCATCGCGCAAGGCTTTGCCATCCATCCCCTCCAGGCGCCTGATCAATACCGGCACTCCGCCCACGTCCTCGGCCTCTGCGGCCAGATCGGCACCCGCTCTGGCGGCTTCATCCCGTTTGACCTTTTCCAGCTCCTTTTCTAACTGGCGCAGGCGCTCCAGGGTTTGCACCAGGCGCTGATCCAGTTCTGCAGGGGCGACTTTCAACAGTCCGGCTGCCGCTTGCAGGCGTTCTTCATCACGCTGAATAGCCTCCAGCGCCACTGCGCCGGCGACCGCCTCGATACGCTGGATACCTGCGGCTACTCCACTTTCACTGAGGATCTTGAACACGCCCATATCCCCCAGTGCCTCCACATGGGTGCCGCCGCAGAGCTCTATGGAGAAATCTCCCATGCGCACCACCCGCACCTCATCACCGTATTTCTCACCGAAGAGGGCCATGGCACCCAGCGCCTGTGCTTCGGCAATGGGCAGTACCTGGGTTTCGGCGCCGACGTTATTGCGGATAGCGGCGTTGACCACGCGCTCGATTTCCCGCAACTGCGCCGCCGTCACCGGCTCCGGCTGACTGAAGTCGAAACGCAGCCGCTCCGGATTGACCAGCGAACCCTTCTGCTGCACGTGACTGCCCAGAACGTTGCGCAGGGCGGCATGGAGCAGATGGGTCGCGGAGTGATGTGCTGCCGTCGCCCGTCGCTTCACTTCGTCCACACTGGCGAGCACCGCATCGCCAACCTGCAGGCGACCGGATGTCAAACGCCCCAAATGCACATGCAGGTGACCCATGGGCTTTTGGGTGTCACTCACGGCAAACAGGGCAGCATCCGACCGGAGCTCGCCACGGTCCCCCGCCTGCCCGCCGGACTCCCCGTAAAAAGGCGTCCGGTCGAGAATAACCGCACCCGCATCCCCTGCTTCGAGGAAGGCCACCTCTTCATCATCGCGAATCAGTGCCAGGACCCTCCCCTCATCCGCACAGGCCGTATAGCCGGTAAACCCGGTAGCCGACAGACGCATGGCCAGATCGTGGTACACCCGCTCGGTTTTGACCTCACCGCTGCCCGCCCAGGCGGCGCGGGAGCGGGTGCGCTGCTCGGCCATGGCCGCCTCGTAGCCGTCCATATCCATGACCAGATCGCGCTCGCGAGCGATATCGGCGGTCAGATCAACGGGGAAGCCAAAGGTATCCGCGAGCCGGAAAATGATCTCGCCGGGAATGGCGGCACCCGCTGCCAGACCCGCAATAGCCTCTTCCAGCAGACTGAGCCCGCGCTCCAGCGTTTCCCGGAATCGGGTTTCCTCACGCTCCAGAGCACGCTCGACTTCGCGCTGTGCCCGCGTGAGTTCAGGGAAAGCGCTACCCATCTCGGCTACCAGTGGCGCCACCAGTTGATGAAAAAATACGGTCTCCATGCCCAGCTTGCGGCCATGACGCACGGCGCGACGGATAATGCGGCGCAGCACATAGCCGCGGCCTTCGTTGGCGGGCAGGACGCCATCGGTGATGAGAAAGCTGCATGCGCGGATGTGATCCGCCAGCACCCGCAAACTGGTGTCCGTCGCTGCGTCGCGGCCATATGGCTTGCCACAGATTTGCGCCGCCGCGGCAATCAGCGGCTTGAAGAGGTCGGTGTCATAGTTGTTATGTACGCCCTGGAGCACGGCCGCGAGACGCTCCAGACCCATGCCGGTGTCGACGGAGGGTTTGGGCAATGGCGTAAGAGTGCCGCTGCTGTCCCGGTCAAACTGCATGAAGACCAGATTCCAGATTTCGATATAGCGGTCGCCATCTTCCTCCGGGCTGCCGGGAGGGCCTCCGGGAATGTGGGGGCCGTGGTCATAGAAAATCTCCGAACAGGGGCCGCAGGGACCGGTGTCGCCCATGCTCCAGAAGTTATCTTTCTCGCCACAGCGGGAGAGGCGCGCGGGATCAATTCCGATCTCGTTAATCCAGATGTCGGCCGCCTCATCATCCTCTTCAAAAACCGTAATCCAGAGCTTTTCCGGCGGCAGGCCCAGACGTTCGGTGAGGAAACGCCAGGCAAAACCGATCACTTCACGCTTGAAATAGTCGCCAAA
>NZ_JBYCKR010000285.1:0-8414 GCF_057473505.1 Acidithiobacillus sp. TH-A35
ACGAAGTCGCCACCCTCAAACACTTCCTCTTTCAGCGGATGTATCGTCACCCCCGGGTGCATCGTCAGGCAGAAAAAGCCAAGCGCCTGGTACGCAAACTTTTTCATACCCTGCGTGAAGATCCGCGACTGCTCCCGCTGAAATATCAGGTGCGCATCAACGAGTGTGACGGTGCAGCGAAGCGCCAGGCGCGTGTCGTTGCCGACTATGTGGCCGGCATGACCGACCGCTTTGCCATTGCCGAGTATGACCGCCTCTTCGATCCACACGGCGAGGCTTGAGCCCTTGGATGGTGCCCACGAGCGCGTTATACTGCCCGGCCCTGCTTTGCAGTCCGGCGACAGGGTGACGTGACAATCAGGTGACGATATGACGCAAAGCTTATACTCCCCCGACTTTGAACGGGACTCCTGCGGCTTCGGGCTGATTGCCCAGATGGACAACCAGGCCAGTCACGCCATTGTCGCGACGGCAATCACTTCCCTGGCGCGGCTCACCCACCGCGGCGCGGTAGCCGCCGACGGCAAAAGTGGCGACGGTTGCGGCTTGCTGTTGCAAATGCCGGAGGCCTTTTTTCGCGCTATCGCCGCCGATCGGGGTATCACTCTCGGCAAGCATTTCGGTATCGGCCAGTTTTTTCTCCCACAGGACCAAGCTGTTGCGGGTGAAATCCGCACGACACTGGATGCCGAAGCCCAAGACCTCGGTCTCCGATGTCTGGGCTGGCGCGAGGTCCCTACCGACCTTGCCGCTTGTGGCGATGAAGCCCTTGGGAGCCTGCCAGGAGTCTGGCAGGCCTTTGTGGACCTCCCCGACGCTGCGGACACGGACAGTCGCGAACGCCTCCTCTATCGCCTGCGGCGGCGGGTAGAAAAACGCTTTGTCGACGAGAGCAGTTTTTTTGCTGTGACCTGCTCCTCTCAGGTCATCGGCTACAAGGGCTTAGTGCTGCCAGAGAATCTCCCCGTTTTTTATCCCGACCTCTGCGACCCGCGCTTCGCCTCCGCGCTCGTCACCTACCACCAACGCTTTTCCACTAATACCTGGCCGGAATGGCGGCTATGCCAACCCTTCCGCATGCTCGCCCACAATGGCGAGTTGAATACGGTGCAGGGCAACCGCCTGTGGGCCAAGGCCCGCGAGGCGCAACTCCAATCCGACCTGCTGCCTATGGCTGAAGTGCTGCCTGCGGTGGGCGGCGGCAGCGACTCCTTCAGCCTCGACAACATGCTTGAACTGCTGGTGCAGGGCGGCATGGACTTCTTCAAGGCCATCCGTCTGCTGGTGCCGCCCGCCTGGCATAATGTCCCGCGCATTGAGCCCGCCCTACGCGCCTTCTACGAATATCACTCCATGCGCATGGAGGCCTGGGATGGCCCTGCCGGACTGGTGCTGAACACCGGACGCATCGCTGCCTGCGCACTGGATCGCAACGGTCTGCGCCCGGCCCGTTATGTCATCACCAAAGACCGTATCATCAACATCGCTTCCGAAGTGGGCGTCTTTGACTACGATCACCGCGACATCGCCGTGCAGGGTCGGGTCGGGCCAGGGCAACTGGTGGCGGTGGATATGGCCACCGGTAAATTCCTGGAGTCGGCAGACATCGACGCGCAAATCCAGAACAGCCACCCCTACCGGGAATGGCTGGATCAGTATGCTGAGCATCTCGACAGTGACGATAGCGACACCACCCCCGCACTGCCGGTAACCGACCTTTTGGTCAGCGAAAAGGCCTTTGGTGTCAGCTTTGAGGAAGAAGACCAGGTGATCCGCGTCCTCGCCGAAGGCGCCCAGGAAGCCGTCGGTTCCATGGGCGACGATACCCCCGTGGCGGTCCTGTCGCGGCAAGCCCGGCATATTGCCGATTATTTCCGACAGCAGTTCGCCCAGGTCACCAATCCCCCCATAGATCCCCTGCGCGAAGCGCTGGTGATGTCCCTCAACACGGTCATCGGCAGCGAGAGCAATCTCTTCGCCGAGCGTCCCGAATATGCCCGGCGCATTGAAGTACACTCCCCGGTGCTCTCCGACGCCACTTTCAGCGCCCTCACCAGCCGCACGGAACCTGCCTTTCGCGGCCAGACTTTTGATCTCTGCTATTCCGCTGCGGACAGCAATCTGGGAGGCGCCATCGAAGCCCTCTGCGAAGAAGTCATCGAAGCGGTGCGGCACGGAGCCGTTATCCTGGTGCTCTCAGATCACGCCCTGGGGCGCGATCGGCTCTACATCCCGGCACTGATGGCGGTAGGTGCAGTCCACCATGCCCTCATTGAGGCCGGCCTGCGCACCCGCTGCAATATCGTCGTGGCCACCGCCCATACCCGCGATCCCCACCATTTCGCCACTTTGATCGGTTACGGTGCCACCGCTGTCTACCCCTACCTGAGCTATGCCATCATCCGCAGCCTGGGCGAGCGGCGTGCCTTCAGCCAGCCGGTCACGGTCCTCAAGGCGCTGGAAAATTATCGCAAAGGCATCGACAAAGGCCTCTACAAGATCCTGTCCAAGATGGGGATTTCCACCCTCGCCTCCTACCGCAGTACCCAGCTCTTTGAGGCACTGGGCCTGGATCAGATGGTGGTGGAGCGCTGCTTCAAGGGGACGGTGAGCCGGATTGGCGGCGCTTCCTTCAGTACATTGGAAAGCGATATCCGCCAGCAGGTCCGCGACGCCTACCTGCCGCGAAAGACACTTCCTGTCGGCGGTCTGCTCAAATATGTCAACGGCGGTGAATATCACGCCTACCACCCGGACGTTGTCCAGAGCCTGCAAACAGCCGTAAAATCAGGGCGCTATGCCGACTATCAGGTATTTTCCGGACTCGTCAATGAGCGCCCGGTCACCAACCTGCGCGACTTACTGCAATTGCGCACCATAACACAACCCATTCCACTCAGTGAGGTCGAGCCCATCGAGGCCATTACCCGCCGTTTTGACACCGCAGCCATGTCCCTGGGCGCGCTCTCGCCCGAGGCCCATGAGGCCTTGGCTATCGCCATGAACACCATCGGCGGGCGCTCCAACTCGGGTGAAGGCGGCGAAGATCCGGCCCGTTACCACAACAACAAGGTCAGCAAGATCAAGCAGATCGCCTCCGGTCGCTTTGGCGTGACACCGGAATATGCCGTCAATGCCGAAGAGTTGCAGATCAAGGTAGCCCAGGGTGCCAAGCCCGGCGAAGGCGGTCAACTGCCGGGGCATAAGGTCAGCGGCATCATCGCCCGTCTGCGCTACGCCAAGGAGGGCGTCGCCCTCATCAGCCCGCCGCCCCACCACGATATCTATTCCATCGAGGATCTGGCACAGCTCATTTTTGACCTCAAGCAGATCAATCCGCAGGCCTATGTCTCCGTCAAACTGGTCTCCGAGGCTGGTGTCGGTACCATCGCGGCCGGGGTAGCCAAGGCCTATGCCGACCGTATCACCATCGCCGGTTACGACGGTGGCACCGGCGCCAGTCCGCTGAGTTCGGTCAAATATGCCGGCTCACCGTGGGAACTGGGCCTGGCGGAAACCCAGGTCACCCTGCGCCGCAACCACTTGCGGCATCGAGTGCGTTTGCAGGCCGACGGCGGCTTCAAAACCGGACTGGATGTGGTCAAAGGCGCCCTGCTGGGAGCGGAAAGCTTCGGTTTTGGCACCGCACCAATGATTGCACTGGGTTGCAAGTATCTGCGCATCTGCCATCTCAACAACTGTGCCACCGGCATTGCCACGCAGGATGAGACCCTGCGCAAACATTTCACCGGCCTCCCGGAAATGGTCATCAATTATTTCCGCTTCGTCGCCGAAGAAGCCCGCGAAATCATGGCGCAACTCGGCGTCCGGCGTTTCGACGACCTCGTTGGTGCCAGCCAGATGCTGGAAATCGGTGGGGTGCAGACGGAAAAACAGGCGCATCTGGACCTGCGTCCGCTGCTGGGCAATACCGACCTGCGCGATGCCGACACCAACATTCAGACCCAGGACCGCAACCCGCCTTTCGACAAGGGTGATCTGGCGGAAACCATGGTGAAGGACGCCCGATCCGCGCTGGAAGCGCAAATCCCCACCCGCCTGCACTATCCAATCCGTAACGTGAACCGCTCCATCGGCGCCCGTCTCGCCGGAGAAATCGCCCGTCGCTATGGTAATTCTGGTCTGCGCGAGGATGCTGTGCATATCGAACTCCACGGAACAGCAGGTCAGTCTTTTGGTGCCTTCTGCGTGCAGGGGATGACCTTGCATCTGCACGGCGATGCCAACGATTACGTGGGTAAGGCCATGAACGGCGGCACCATTGTCATAGCGCCGCCAGCGGGCGTTTCCTACGCCAGCCAGGACTCGGCCATTGTCGGCAACACCTGTTTGTATGGGGCCACCGGCGGGCGTCTCTATGCGGCCGGGCGCGCCGGTGAGCGCTTTGCGGTGCGTAACTCCGGGGCCATCGCCGTGATCGAAGGCGCCGGGGACCACGCCTGCGAGTACATGACCGGCGGCCAGATCGTCATCCTCGGCTCGGTCGGCGTAAATTTCGGGGCGGGCATGACCGGTGGTCTCGCCTTTGTCCGCGATCAAGCCCGGCAGTTCCCTGATCAGGTGAACGGCGAACTGGTGAATTATCACCGGATTGAAACCGAGTCCATGCGCGGCTACGAGGCCCTCCTGCGGCGCCACATCGAAGCCCATGCGGGCACCACAGGCAGCCGTTATGCCGCAGGACTGCTCAAGGACTGGACCCACTTTATCCGCGATGTCTGGCTGGTGGTGCCCAAGGCCGCCAGGCTAGATGTCCTGCTCGAAGAAGCAAGCTGACCGCGTCACCCTGAGGAAAAACCATGAGTCATTTTTCATTCATCGAAGACCCGCGGCAGGACCCCAAAAAGCTGGACGTGGAAGAACGCCGCGAGGCCTTCAAGGAAATCTACCAAAGCTTTGACCTGGACAGTGCCCAGCTTCAGGCCGACCGCTGCCTGCACTGCGGCAATCCGTATTGTGAGTGGAAGTGCCCGGTGCACAACTATATTCCCAACTGGCTGCAGCTCATTGTTGAGAATCGTCTGGAAGAAGCGGCCAGTCTGTCCCATCAGACCAATACCCTGCCGGAGATCTGTGGCCGCATCTGCCCGCAGGACCGCCTTTGCGAGGGCGCATGTACCCTCAATGACGGCTTTGGCGCCGTCACCATTGGCAACCTCGAAAGATTCATCACCGAAGAAGCCCTGGCCCGCGGCTGGCGGCCGGAAATGCCCGATATCATCCCTAACGGCAAGCGTGTTGCGGTGGTGGGGGCCGGCCCTGCCGGACTGGGTTGTGCAGATATTCTCAACCGCGCCGGCACCGAAGTGGTTGTCTTTGACCGCTACCCGGCGGTTGGCGGCCTGCTCACCTTTGGCATCCCGCCTTTCAAGCTGGAAAAAGCGGTGGTCGCCCGCCGCGCCGATCTGTTGCAGGAAATGGGTATTCGTTTTCAGCTCGATACGGAAGTCGGCAAGGATATTTCTCTGGCCAGGCTGCTGGAAGATTTTGACGCCGTGTTTCTGGGGATGGGCACCTACGCCGCCAAGCGCGGCGATTTCCCTGGCGAAAACCTGCCTGGCGTCCTCAAGGCGCTGTCCTATCTGATCGCGAACACCCGTCAGCTGATGCAGTTGCCTGATCCGACCCTCCCTTATCTCAGCCTGTCCGGCAAGCAAGTCGTGGTACTGGGTGGCGGCGATACCGCCATGGACTGTCTGCGCACCGCCATCCGCCAGGGTGCTAGCCGCGTCACCTGTGCCTATCGCCGCGATGAAGAAAACATGCCTGGCTCGCGCCGGGAAGTCGCCAATGCCCGCGAAGAAGGTGTCAAATTCCTCTTCAACCGCCAGCCCGTCGAGGTCATTGGTGATGCGGCATCGGGCGCACGGGGGGTGCGCCTGGTCGAAACCCGTCTGGGGGAGCCCGATGCCAAGGGCCGTCGCCATCCGGAAATTGTCCCTGGCTCCGAGCAGGTGCTGGATGCCGATGCGGTGATCATCGCTTTTGGTTTTGATCCCTCCCCCGCCCCCTGGTTTGCGGAATACGGCATCAGCACGGACGCCCGTGGGCGGATCAGTACCAACGAACAATTCCAGACCACTAACCCACGTATCTTTGCCGGGGGCGACATGCGCCGCGGCTCTGATCTGGTCGTCACGGCGGTAGATGAAGGACGCCGGGCCGCCGAGGGCATTCTCAATCAACTGGGCGTATAGACGATGAAATCCACATTACAGAATGATAATTTCCTGCGTGCCTGCCTGCGCCAGCCGGTGGATCATGTCCCCATCTGGCTGATGCGTCAGGCCGGGCGTTACCTGCCGGAGTACCGTGCTACCCGCGCCCGTGCCGGGGATTTTCTCACCCTCTGCACCACACCGGAACTGGCCTGTGAAGTGACACTGCAGCCCATTGATCGCTTTCCGCTGGATGCCGCCATCCTTTTCTCGGACATTCTGACCATTCCTTATGTCATGGGACTCGGGCTGCAATTTCAGGAGGGCGAAGGTCCGGTATTCGAACGTCCCTTGCGTAACGCTGCGGACATCGACGCACTGAGTCAGCCCGATCCGGAAACGGAGCTGCGCTTTGTGATGGATGCGGTGCGCCTCATCCGCCGTGAGCTGAATGGACGGGTGCCCCTCATCGGCTTTGCTGGCAGCCCCTGGACCCTCGCCTGCTACATGATCGAAGGTCGCGGCAGCCGCGACTTCATCCATATCAAAGGGTTACTATATAGCGATCCGGCGCTGCTGCATCGCCTCCTACGTCATCTGGCCGCATCGGTCAGCCAATACCTCAACGCGCAGATTGCCGCTGGGGCGCAGGCAGTGATGATTTTTGATACCTGGGGTGGCAGTCTCAGCACCCCGGCTTATACAGAGTTCTCGCTTGCCTACATGAGCGAGATCATCGCCAGTTTGAAGCGCGAGGCGGAAGGCCGCCAGGTACCGATCCTGCTCTTTACCAAGGGCGGGGGTAACTGGTTGGAGGCAATGGCGGCGAGCGGCGCCGATGTGCTGGGCCTCGACTGGACAACCGAGTTAAGTGTCGCCCGCCAACATCTGGGTGATGGCATAGCGCTGCAGGGCAATATGGACCCCATCGCCCTCTATGGCAGCGCCAGCGCTGTCGCCGCAGAGGCCGAGCGCGTTCTGGCCAGCCATGGACCTGGGCCGGGCCACATCTTTAATCTCGGCCATGGCATCACCCCGCAAACCCCCATCGGAAATGTCGCCACCCTGGTGGAGAGCGTTCAGAACTGGCGGCCTGCCTAACCCTCGCGACCATGCCGCCACGCTGCCCAGGCATCCCGGATAAGACGACGGCGGGGATTATGCAGATAGGTGATTGAAGCCCCCTGCTCCATCCGCTGTAAGGCATCGGCAATAACCGCCTGAGCCGTTGCTGCCAGTTTCCGGCGACCCAATTCTGGCGCCAGCGCGGGCAGGAATTCCACGCGCAGTGTCAACGGTGCCGCCGCCGCCAGTCTCCAGAGATGTCCAAACAAGCTATCTTCACCAATGAAGGGGCAGAGAGGGTCGGGCTGACCGGGGCACAGCACATCTTCGTAACGCAAAGCCACCGGAATCGTCGATGCTACTGCCCCAGAGGCAATTTCAAAAGGTGCCGCAAAAAAATCGCCTACCCTTTTGCCGTCGCTAGTGGTGCCTTCCGGGAAAAGGATGATGCTAGTGCCCGCTGCCAAAATTTTGCCGGCCTGGCGCACCGTGCGCTGACTCGCACGGGCGTCGCCGCGATCAATAAAGAGCGTCCCCAGCCACTCGCCCATAATCCCGAAAAAAGGCCAGGCACGCATTTCCTTCTTCGCCACAAAACGACCAGGAACCAAGGTCGCGAGTGCGAGAATATCCAGGTAGGAAACATGGTTAGCGGCGACAAGTACCGGCGATTTGGGGACGATTCCATCCACACGCAAATGAATTCCAAAGATACGCAAGGCCCGCCGACTCCACCAGGCAAAGGCCCGATAACTGACCGCGTCCGGTTCGGACTTGCGCGCACAAGTCCATACCGCCAACGGAAAGGCCAGAAACAGATAAACCACCAGCACCGGTAGCCGCCAGATACGCCGCAAAGCCTTGGGCCGCGAACGGCGCCAGCGCCGCCCCGGGTAAGCCACCAGTACCGAGGCGGGCTTTTTACGGCGCATCATCTACGCGCGTCCACCGGTTCCAGGAAGCGTTGCTGATAGCGCGGGGTGATCAGACTAGACTCGCACCAGACGAAGAAATCTGCGCAATGGAATTGCGGATCCCAGAAAGGCTCGCCGCCGATGCGCACTCCCGCCCTTAAATAGCCCTTGAGCAGGCTAGGTAGTGTGGCGGGGCCTACCTGCGCCTGCACATCAAAATTGGGAACGGCGCGCAGGGGGAATACACGCTGCTCCT
>NZ_JBYCKR010000286.1:0-4173 GCF_057473505.1 Acidithiobacillus sp. TH-A35
CCGAGCGGGCTCACGCGCAGATGGCTCAAATCCTTCTTCAACAACTGCAAGCCGTAGAAGGTGAAGAATATCTCGACCCCATAGCCGAGCGCCGCTGCGGTAGATGCCAGAATGAAGGGCGGATAGCCCCAATCCAGCGTGCCTTTCGTGGCGATAATTGCTAACTTTTTCTCGTCCATTATTTCGTACTCCCGGCCGGGTTTCTGCACCCAACCTCGATAAATTTAGGCTTTCTGGATGAAGAAGATAAACTCCCCAGCGGCTTCTGCGTGTTCCAGCAGAGGATTTTTCGTCTGCTTGGCAAACGCCTCGAAGTCCTTCACGGCGCCCGGATCGGTAGCAACGATCTTCAAGACCTGCCCAGAGGTCAGTTCACCAAGCGCCTTTTTGGTGCGGAGAATCGGCAACGGGCAATTCAGTCCGCGGGCGTCGAGTACTTTGTCTTCTTGTACCATGGGTTAACCTCCTCGGTTATGATGTCTGAAAAACTACTTGCAAGACTCTATCAGGAACAACATGAACAGCAAGGCAAATATTTTGATTTGATGATTAAGCACCCATATTTTAGAATATCCTTATTAACTGGGCAACTGCACAATGGGAAAGCCTCGATTGGCCCAGGCGGATATTCCACCCCGCAAATTAAGCACTTGGCCGAAGCCTTGTGCAGCCGCGAAAGCCGCTGCCTGTGCCGAGCGCCCACCGCTCAGGCAATAAAAAACGATCATTTGCGATTTATCCATCTGCTGCACAGACATGGGAAGCAGATGCAAGGGCAGGTGTTTGGCACCATCAATGACCCCCCGCGCCACTTCGCCGGACGATCGCACATCAATCAAGGTAAACGCATCCCCGCGTTCCGTTAAGGCCTTGAGCTGATCTGCGGTGATTTCTTGAAAACCGTACATGCATCACTCACTTACATGAAAGAAAAATTAGTTAATCAGTCTACACGATGCGCCGAGCGGCGTGTAGACCAGATACCAGAAACATCAAACGCCCCAAGGGTTAACCCCCAAGCCGCATCATGAAGACTCGCGCGGAACGACTTGGGTCATTTACAAAGTGGTGCCGATCCGGCTTATCGCGCCAGATACCCTGGATAATGGCCTCTGCGATCTGCCCATCACTATTCGACCCCCGGACGAGGTGTAAAAGCTCCAATCCGCTATCCTGACCCAGACAATACACCAAGCGCCCCGTCGCGGTGAGGCGTACCCGGTTACAGGTTGCACAAAAATCGTCGCTGATAGGAGTAATAAAGCCCACCTGGGAGCGTACTGCAGGAAGCTGATAAAGGCGTGCCGGGCCATTATCTGCGGGCTTGGTCACAGGTTGCAGCGGACCAAATTGCTGCTCGATGACCTGCTGTGCTTCCGCGGCGCTCAAAAATTGCCTCTCCTGGGCGATCGCCCCAGCCTCGCCCAGGGGCATGGTCTCAATAAAGCGTATGTCGATGCCGCGCTGCATCGCATACTCCACCAGCGCGGGCAGGCTATTTCCGTTATCCTGGCGAAGCAGAACGACATTGAGCTTAATCCGAGGAATTTCCGCAAGAATAGCTGCTTCGACACCCTCCAGAACCCGGTGCAAGTCACCGCCCCGGGTCACCCGTGTAAAGACTTCAGGATCAAGGCTGTCAAGGCTGATGTTCAGGTTATTGACACCCATACGCCGCAGGGCGGCGGCGCGGCGCCCTAGCAGTAATCCGTTGGTGCTGATACTGATCTTGCCCACACCGTGGCGACGTGCGGAACCGACGAGGGAAAGAATCTGCGGATGAATGAGTGGTTCGCCACCCGTAAAACGTATGTGGCGGACGCCGAGCCCGCTGAAAATGCGAATCAGGCGATCATATTCTTCTACCTGAAGATGATCTTCCCGCGCGAAGAAAGGGGTCCCTTCTTCTGGAGAGCAGTAGCTACAACGAAAATTGCAGTGCTCAGTGACTGAAATGCGCAGATAGGTGACATGCCGGCCGAACTGATCCGCTAATGCGGTCTCTCGTATCGGTTCTGCAAATAACCCTTGCGGCATGCCTGCTACTCCTTGGGAACCTTACCCGAAAATCTATACTAGACCTCTTTTGAGATCGCGCTCAACACTGCTGACGGCCATGATAGAGATTAACCACATGCTGCGCCTCGACAAAAAATAGCCAGCGCTCTACACCGATTCCGAAGATGACCGACAGAACGGCAATCCAGGCGAAGGCCGACTGTCCGGTGGCAATACTGATCACCAATGCGGCAATAGGAATGACAAAGGCGAAGATATACATCACGACCTTGACACTCCGCGCTTTAGCCGTCGGCAAGGTATGTCCGAACTCTTCCGTCAGGAAGGTTCCAAAGGTATGTCCCTGTTCCAGAATGCGCACGGTAGAACGATTGAAACCGATAGCGGTACGTATGGTCGGGCCACCTGGACGACCGATCCAGAAATAATAAATCCCCTTCATGACGGCGGACGCAGCCAACAGGGCCAGGGCGATACCCACCAGCGTGTCCGCTGGAGCGCCCATGATAATCCGCTCTGCAGCCAATACTGTGGCGCCGGTAGCCAAGCCCATGGCGTAAAAGTTGGCGGGGACCAGCGCTGTATTCCACTGACGAATCGTACGCAACACGGCGTAAATCATGCCTTGGCAGAAAACGGTAACCAGCCCGATGACGCCCGCCAGATTCACCAGAATCAACCCGACAGCGTCGTGGGTCCCACCAGTGAAGAACACCCAGATCAAATACAGTGCCGCAAACGGATAGTAGAGCACCGCAAAAACACCCTCGCGCGCCAGCCAAGAGGTACGCCAGCGGGTGAAGGCCCGCCAGGCATTTTTAGGGTTAGCCAAGTGGGCGGTAGACGACAACATGCCGATACTGACAAAGACGAGGGAGAGGATCACCGCGATCATGGTTTGCAACGGGCTAAGCCCCCTGTCGATCTGGAAATCATTGACGATGGCCGTGAGGGCCATGATGCCAAAACCACCGCCGGAGAACAGGGTCAGGAATATAACTGCGAGAGCCGGATGCATGGGGTCTCCTTAACGCTCAACGACACGATTGACCCACTCCTTTACCTTGCGAACAACCTTTTTCTTGAGCTCTTCGGTCGGGATGGGGGCGTGGACACGGGGGGGCAAATAGTGATTTGTGGGGTTGTAGTTGAGTTCGGGCATGAGCTGGTAGCCGCCCCGGTCGCGTACCGCACGGCTTACCGGGCTTTCCGGATCGTCAACATCACCGAACATACGGGCGTGCGCCGGGCAGGTCAGTACGCAGGCCGGCTGCCGCTCTTCTTCCGGAATCTCCATGTCGTAAATGCGGTCGATGCAGAGCGTGCATTTCTTCATGGTGCCGGAGACGCGATCCAGTTCGCGGGCACCATAAGGACAGGCCCAGGAACAGTAGTTGCAGCCCATACACTTATTCTGATCGACCAGTACGATGCCGTCTTCAGCGCGCTTGTAAGAGGCTCCGGTCGGACACACGGTCACGCATTCAGCGTTCTCACAGTGCATGCAGGACATGGGAAAGTTAATGGTTTTGTTGTAGGGATAGTCGCCCACCTCATAGTGACGGATGCGGTTGAACCACACGCCCGAAGGCTTGGCGCCGTAGGGGTCGTAGTCCGTCAGTGGCGCCGTTGTACCGCTGGTATTCCATTCCTTACAGGCCACCGCGCAGGCATGGCAGCCTACGCAGGTATCCAGATCAATGACCAAACCGAGTCTCATAACATTCTCCTTGGCATGTCAGGATTTCAGATTGACAGGCTTGTGGGTGTGATAACGCAGCACGTCAGGCGCAGGGATGTCTCCGGGTAGAGGCCTCATGGTCGGGAATATTGGCCAAGTGCCCTCTTCTCCAGGTGCTGCCGGGTAGATCTTGACCATCAGGTCATACCAGGCCGCCTGACCGGTGATCGGATCGGAGTTGGTCAGACGCCGTTCACCCTGCTTGGCCGGCAATAGCTCCGAAATCAGATGGTTCATCAGGAAGCCGCGGGTTGCTTCGGCGGCATCGGGCTTCAATCCCCAGGCACCCGACTGCTTGCCAATGGCATTCCAAGTCCACACCGTATCTTCCTGACAACCTTCGATGAGTTTGACCTGCACGCGAATTTTACCGTTGTGACTCTCTACCCAAACCCAGCTTTTGTCCTCGATAC
>NZ_JBYCKR010000287.1:0-5409 GCF_057473505.1 Acidithiobacillus sp. TH-A35
AGGTGATGCCGCCCTTGCTGATGAGATAGCCGAGATCTTCCGGCAGACCACGGACGACCTCCATCAGGAAGGCCGATATCACCTCGCCAAAGGCCAGACGAGTGGCCTGATCGGCAAACCGCCGCTCGCTGCGGCTGGTGTAGATGACCACATCCAGTCCCTTTGCATGGGCTGCGGCTGCCTGCCGCAAAATCTTCGCCCGCTGTGCGCTGCCTTCGTCGCCACTACAGGCGTCGACATTCACTTCGATCGCGGCCAAACCGGATTCCTGCAGCAGTCGCTCCAGTTGCTCCGTGGTTTTCCGCACATGAGAACCGACGACGATGGCCCCCGGCTTACCGCCTCGCACCAGGCGCGCCATAGCGCCAGCGGCCACCGGCTGGGGCGGCAGATCGGCTAGCGCCGTGAGCAGGCTTGCCGCGCTGCGGAACAAAAAGCGCTTGCCCTGCGCCGTCGCCGCTCGCAAATCCTGGGCAAAAGCGGCAAGATCGGCGGGCTCTACTGCATCTACCACCACACAGGCGTTGTCCTGCAGTGCTAACAGACGAGGCAGGCAGCCAGCACGCAGATCCGCCAGCACAAAGCGCTGCACCGCCGCCGCAGGTACTTTTCCATTGGTCTTTTCTTCAACATAATCAGGAAGATAGCTATGATTAAATGCGAAAGTGGAGTCCTGCGCAAATTCCGTCTCATGGGCGGGGACGTCCATTCCATTTTGGCGTACATAGTGGATGCTGTCACGGGTGATGCGCCCACCTTCAAAAAAGGCGGGGACAAGGAAATGGGCATCGAAGGGACCGAGTTCTTCCGAAATGACATCCGTTTCCAGCGGATAATGACCGCGCAGAGTAGAGTCGGAGCGGCTTACCAGCAGGGGCTGAATGGCGTGTCCCGTTGCTGCCGATCGCTCGAGAGCGATCCGCAGATTCCGGCAGATCTCCTGGGTGACGGCTGCCGCCTGGGGAGCAGCCATTCCCCGGGTATTGCTGAGGATGAAGAACAGCGGCACCGGATCGCGCAGGGCTTCCACCAGGGTTTCCGGATCCCAGCCGGTCAGCAGCAGGCAGGAGTGCACCGTCTGTGACCCGGTAGGATCGTCGTCAATGACGATGATTTTGTGCTCGGCCATACCTGGGGCTCCTATGCGGCGCTAAAGTCGTGGACCCTGGCGACGATGGTTTCGGCGGTGATGCCGTTGAAGGCCATGAGCTCGCCCGCCGTGGCGGTGGTTTCACCGCGCAGCCAGGCCAGCACATCCCGCTGCCCCGCCCGACTGCGCAGCAGCACCGGTTCCAGGGCACCAGAAGTGCCACCACTGATCCCCAACAGCAGGTCGCCGCTGAAAAGGCTGTGAAAATCGGTATCGCTCATAAATCCGGTATCGGCTTCGGCGACCGTATGTGCCGCCACATCCGTCGGCCGGTAGAGCTGGCGTGGGTTGACCACCGAAACAATCCGCACGCGGTAGCCGTCCTTTTCCAACTGCTCCTTCGCCGCAAATACCGGCAAGAGGACCATATCACCGGTCACGGCGATGGTTAGCGTGCCACGTTTGCCAGCGCCCGTGTCATGGAGCAGTGATGCACCCTTGCGCACAGCCTCCCGCGCCTGGGGCAGGGTCATGTACACCGGCAGGGGACTCTTGGAAGCGATGATCACCATGGCTTTGTTGACGCTATGCACAGCATATTCATAGGCTGCCTGAATGACGTTGGCATCAGTCGGGTAGAGCAGGAAAACGTTGCCGTTACGCATCTGCGCCGCAAAGTAGTTCTCGATCTCCGGACGCTGGTGGGTCCAGCCGTTACGCCCCTGCTCCAGTGCCCCCGCCGTGAACATGCAGACCGCCGACGGTGTCTTGCGGCGCAACTCGGCCATGGCCTGGGCTACCGTCTGCATGATGGGCCAGCCGTTGATGGCGAAGGACTCGTAGGACAGCCATAGGGAACGACTGCCAAAGAGAGCCAGACCTGCTGCCAGCCCCGCGCAGGCGTCTTCGTTCAAGGGTTCATAGACCTGACCGCCGGGCTGTTGGTTGTAGAGCGGGTCCACCGTGGGATGACGGATCTTCAGGGTATCGTTGATGTTTTTCATGGCCGAGGCTTCGTTGCCGTCGGCGTTGGTCACCACAAAGCGCTTGTCCTGTTGCCCCAGCCAGGCTACGAGAGCGCCCATGGCGGTGGCCGGTACTGCCTGCGCGCCGGGTTTGAACTCCTGCAAGGGGAATTCCCCCAGTTCCATAATTGGCAGCACATGCTCAGTCACTGCGGTCTTGGCGGCAGGCCCGCCGCCGGCGCGAGAGAAATTGTCCCGCACCAGAGCCCAGGACTCGGGACTGAGGGCGCGCTGTTCCAATGCCGCTTGTATTTCCGGTGACTCCGGGGTGTCCTTGGGATACAAATTATGGGACTTGGCTCCCGAAACGTGCATACCCGCTCCCTTTAGCTGCTTGATAATGAAGGCCGTGTGCCGTCCGCTCAGGGCATTGTCTGCCGCCTTGGCGACACCTGCCAGCACCGCTTCCATGAAAGCCAGGCGCTGACTGAAGGAGAAGCGCGCGGAATCCACGTAGGCACCTTCCTGACCAGCGTCGTCGAACACCTTGGCATCTACCAGAATGACCTCGTCGAAATCATGGGCCCGCCAATAGGCGATCATTTCGTCATTTTGCATCAGGGAAACCATGGAGTGGTGCTCCTGGCTGAAGCCGTTCCACACCAGCACCGGTAGGTAGTTGGTGACTTGCGGGTAGGCAAAGTGAAAGTGCTTCATGGCACTGAGCACATAAGGTTCGCCGAAACCCCCGTCGCCGATGGTCACCGGGAAGAGGGTTCCCGGATGCAGCAATGCCCCGGCCATAGCGAAATGCTGCCCCTGCCCGAGCGGCCCGGCAGGGGCCAGCAAACCGGGGATGGCGCCGGAGAGATGGCCGAGCAAGCCGTGCTGCTCCCGGAAACGCGCCATCATGTCCGTCATATTGCGGATACCCATTTCTTCCAAAGAACTGTCGAGGAACATGGCGCTATAGAAGCCTGGGGCATGATGACCCACCTCGGTGACGATGTTGGTGTGGCCAAGCATGACCAGTGCAGCATAGGCCTCAGCACTGGAAGCAAAACCACCGGGGTGCCCGGAAGACTTGGAGGCGCAGACCTGCAAGGTGCAGTAACGCAAAGCATCGGCCAGCATCAGGGTTTGGTAGACCGCCGCTTTAGCCGCCGGATCGGGGATCGCCTTATGACCGGCAGCAATGGCCGCACTCTGGCCATATTGCGCAAAATCCGGCCAGGCTTTTCCGAAATAGAACATTCCTTCGCAAAAAGCGGGGGCATTGGCGGGCAGAGCTGTGTGATCGGTCATGGCGCAGAGATCCTGTGACAAAAAATATTGCCCTCACTGTAAGGAAGACCGTATTATTCCGCAATAGGGAATCATTTCCACCATGCGGAATATGCTATGTCAGACAGCACCAATCGCCACAGCCATACCATCCAGGTCATCGACCGCTTGCGCGTCCTGCTCGACATCCTGGCCGATGAGGGCGGCCAGGCTTCCCTGAAAACCCTGGCGGCTGTCTCTGGCCTGGCTCCCTCCACTGCTTTTCGCATCCTCGCCTCGGCGCAGGAAAATGCGCTGATTATCCGCGACGCCGCCGGTCATTACCGATTCGGGCCACACCTGCAAAACTGGGCACAACTCGCCCATGGGCGCAGTGACCTGCGCGCCATCGCCCGCCCGATCATGACTTGGCTGCGCGATCAGGTACAGGAAACTGTCAATCTGACCATCGAGCAAGGCGACGAGGCCGTCTATGTCGAACGCGCCACCTCAACCCGGATGATGCGGGTGGAGCAGATCATCGGTAGTCGCGCGCCCCTGCATACCACGGCGGTGGGCAAACTGATGCTGGCGCTGAATGGCGAAAACGCGATCGCTCGATATGCCCAGCGCACGGGCCTGCCCGCACTTACCATCCATACCGTAAATCAAGCCCTGGCCTTGTGGCAGGACGCCCGGACATCTCTCGAACGCGGTTATGCCCTGGATAATGAAGAAGCGGAAATCGGTGTCGGCTGTATTGGCGTTCTCCTGCGCACCCCGCTGCCTTGGAACACCGGCCTAAGCATCTCTGCGCCCATCGAACGCCGCCAGGAGAGCTGGGTACCGCTGCTGCAGGAGGCGGCCCGGCGCATCGATACGCGACTGCAGGGGCAGACGGTGTGCATCGAGATGGAAACCTTGACCTCCTCCTCGCCCTGAGAAGTGAAAACTCCTTTCTGTTAGCAGCGGCCCTACCTCAGCCACTTCGATTAGTCCGATTCCTTTGTCCTCGACGAAGAACTTGCCGATGCGGGCGTTATCTGTAAAGGGAAGTTCGAAAAACTCCCCATGTGCAGTGAAATATAGGGAGTAGATTAGATCGGAGAGTGCCCATGGCAGGACTGGTAGGGCAACCAAAGCGCAGGAACGGGGCAATACCCGCCGGTCCCGCCACCGTGCCCGGGTCGAGCATGTTTTTGGTGCCCAAACCCAGCAGGGTGGCAAGATGCTACGGACAATTGGCAAGGCCCGCGCTGCCGTCAGGATTGGGATGATGAATCTGGTCTATAACATGCGGCGCTTTACCTGCTTGCTAAAACAGGAAATGGCTTGGTAGGGGGTAATCCGTCCAAAATCCGCAAAAATGGATAATACATAAAAACCGCCGGAAAATGGCGAAGAAGAAGGAGTCCCTCCACTTCAAACAGCGAAGTTTTTGTTATTCGCGGCTCCCTACAGTAACAGGGTTATTTCAGAATAGTGGTGAGGTTATGGGTTAAGTCTTGTAGATTGCGGGAAATGCCTTGCAGGCTGTCAAACTGCAAAGATAATGTGCGCAAGGTCTGACCGGCTTTATCGACTTGCTTGCGGGCCACTGACTCCGCGTCTTCTATGGACTTTGCCTGGTGTTCAACCGCATCCATGTTTTCCTGTATGATGACGGTGGCATCCTGCACTTTTTTTGCTAAATTACGTACTTCATCGGCGACAACTGCAAAACCACGGCCATATTCACCTGCACGAGCAGCTTCAATGGCGGCATTCAGCGCGAGCAGATTGGTCTGGTAAGAAATCCCCCGAATGGTGGTGGCTATCTCGCCAATAGTTTTTGCCTGTCGCTCTAAGGTCTTTACGGCTTTTTGGTTGTCTTCCATGCCGCTAACGACACTTTTCAGGGCTTGTTCCATAGTCGTTACTTGCATTTTTGACTCAGTGACGGCCCCGCTGATATTATCGACCATCAGAGCTAGTTCCTTGGCAGTATGTTGTCCCATTCGTCTGGCAGTTATTTCTCTCCAGCTAGCATGGAACGCGATGACTTTACCCGATATATCACGGACAGCAGTAAAGTTCAGCGCGAAGATTACT
>NZ_JBYCKR010000288.1:0-2383 GCF_057473505.1 Acidithiobacillus sp. TH-A35
GAAGAGTTTTGTGACGCCATGGCCATGGCGTTAAACGGTATACAGCCCCATTATTACTGCCGACCAGAAACCATATCCATGATGAATGCTGCGGAAATGGAGGATTGCCGATTCCAGGCGGAAGAGTCGGCTAAGAAGGCACTGACTTATGTGCGCCATTACCCCAAGCCACAAAAGTTGTAGAGTCCAAATGCGCCCATCGGCCTCATCGTTCCCAATGTCAGCCGGGCGCAGGTGGGGTAGCTGCCAAAACACCCCATCCACTGGCGGGTCGAGGCTTATTCCGTCAGGGTTTGGGCGGTCCGACACGCTGATAGAGCAGCTCCGCGATACGCTCGATTTGATCTTCGGGGATAGGTGCACCGAAGCCATTTTTCATCTTGGGCCTGGGTGCTCATGGAGGTAAACGAGGCCATGGCCTCCATGATGGCGTCGAGAATCAGCCGGTCCAGGTCCGGGGAATTGGCGAACTGTTCCTTTGGTATTGATGCTGACCGGTGGCGGGCGCGCTCTGGAAGACCTGCGGATGGTGCATGGGGATAGTGCCTTGCGGCGTTTGCTGAATTTGGACCCGCCTCCCCAGCACGGACGCGACAGGAGATTGTTTGCGCCGGATGGGTAAGATGCCCCGACCCTAGCGGCTATCGCCGCGATTTCAGAATCCGCCTGGACCCCATATGCCGACTGCGCCGTAGCGGAGACCGTGCACAGCATGGAAGTCACCCACAAGGCCCTTCGGCTCATCGTGGTGCGCTATCGTCATCAGGCGGACTGCTGGAAGAAGACCATCCGCGCGATCACCTCATCGCCAGCAACCGGGCCGGAAGCACTGCCGATGTGCTGATCTGGTACCGCCAGCGGGGCGAGCACTCCGAGAACGGCATCCATATAAGGAACTGAAAATCGGCTTTGGCATGGAGCGCATGCCTTGCAGGCGGCAAGCCCTCTGGCCAGGAAAGCGCCAACGCCGCCTTCTTCCGGATTGGCGTCATTGCCCACAATCTCTTCGTGCTCTTCAAGCACCCCGCTCTGGGGGATGGTTGGCAGCGGCATCGTATCGTCACGGTGCGCTGGCGGTGATTTCAAGCACCGAGTCGGGTCATTCGTCATGCGGGCGTCTGGGTCTTGAAGGTAGCCGCGACCTTCGCAGCAGACTTCGCGAACATTCGCGCGCGTGGTTACGCTACGCTCCACGATCTGGCCCCTTGAACGCTCCTTTTTACCCTCCACCGTCCTACGTCCTCGTCGATATCCTGGAGAATGATCCCGAGTGGGTGGAATGGTCTTTATCCCAGATATACGGTCAATCGAAGATTCATCAGCCCATCATCAATCCGATCATTTATGCGGAGCTCTCCCTGACCTTCTCGACGCATGAGACCCTGAATGAAGCGATCGACGAAATGCGTCTGGAGATCATTGACATACCCGGCCAGCCCTATTCCTTGCCGGAAAGGCCTTTGCCCAGTATCGCCGACGGGGTGGTCAAAAGCAGAACGTGCAGGCGGATTTCTTTATTGGCGCGCACGCCGCCGTTGCGCATTACCCCATTTTGACCAGAGACAGCCGCCGATATCGCTCCTATTTTCCAAGTCTGAAGATCATCGAGCCGGACAGATAGAGACCACCTGAAGCATGCTCGTCCGACCGCGTACCAACAGTCCAACAAATCCCTATAACCCCTTTGTGATCTTCACCAAGAGGTTTTTTCATGTTCCTGTCCGATCCTGTTCACCCGCAGTCGCCTAACGCTGCCTACCGTTTTTCCTCACAATGTTGGATATAGGTTGGATAGAAAAAAAGAAGGCACCTAGAGAAACTCTCTAAGTGCCTAATTCTTTTGGCTCCCCGGGACAGGCTCGAACTGCCGACCTAGTGATTAACAGTCTCAAAGTTCAGCATTTATCACGTTTTATCTACCCCCATGTATCTTGACGTATCAGTAACTTAGATTGATACTACCTTCACCGACATTGACCGATTTACCGCTAAAAGGTTAACCTGAGGTTAGCCCACGGTTAGCCCGAAAATCGCGTCACTGGGCCGGAAATGCTGGAGATCGTGGCGAAAACACGCCGCAAAAGGTTAGCCCGGGAGGGGGTAAAACATGGCCGAGAAGATGCAGTTCACCAAGGCCCGCATAGCGGCGCTGGAGCCTGTCCCCGGCAAACGGATCACCGTCTATGACCTGGAACAGAAAGGGCTATGTATTCGCGTTACACCAGCCGGAGCCAAGGCGTTCTATTGCGTCCGCAAGGTGGAGGGCAAAGTGGAGTGGGTACGCATAGGCGACGCCACCACAGTGACCATTGAGACGGCCCGGAGCACTACGGCGAAGATCGTGAACGATATTGCCGCAGGGACCAACCCCGCCGAGCAGAAG
>NZ_JBYCKR010000289.1:0-2100 GCF_057473505.1 Acidithiobacillus sp. TH-A35
CGCGAGCACTGCAGCCGCAGCCGTGTGTATCCGCTGGACGTGGAACGCCCGTTGGCGCAGTTCGCCAGCTGGTACGAACTGTTCCCGCGCTCGGAGACCGAAGATCCCAATCGCCACGGCACCTTCCGCGATGTGCATAAGCGTCTGCCGGCGATTCGCGACATGGGCTTCGACGTGCTGTATTTCCCGCCGATCCACCCGATCGGTCGCCAGCACCGCAAGGGCCCGAACAACAGCCTGCACGCCGGCCCGAACGATCCCGGCAGCCCCTATGCCATCGGCAGCGAAGAGGGTGGCCACGACGCCATCCATCCCGAGCTGGGCACACTTGATGATTTCCGCGAGCTGGTCGCAGCGGCTCGCGAGCATGGCCTTGAGATCGCCCTGGATTTCGCCATCCAGTGCTCGCAGGACCATCCCTGGCTGAAAGAGCACCCGGGCTGGTTCTCCTGGCGTCCGGACGGCACGATCAAATACGCCGAGAACCCGCCGAAGAAGTATCAGGACATCGTCAACGTCGACTTCTATGCCGAAGATGCCATGCCAGACCTCTGGCTGGCACTGCGTGACGTGGTCTGGCACTGGGTGGAGCAGGGCGTGAAGGTGTTCCGGGTCGACAACCCGCACACCAAGCCGCTGCCGTTCTGGGAGTGGCTGATCGCCGATATCCGCGAGCGCGACCGCGACGTGATGTTCCTCTCCGAGGCCTTCACACGCCCCGGCATGATGGCGCGTCTGGGCAAGATCGGTTACAGCCAGAGCTACACCTACTTCACCTGGCGCAACACCAAGGCGGAACTGAGCGAGTACCTCACCGAACTGAACGAGCCCCCGCTGCGCGACTGCTACCGGCCCAACTTCTTCGTCAACACGCCGGACATCAATCCGTTCTTCCTGCAGGACTCCGGCCGCGCCGGGTTCCTGATCCGCGCCGCGCTGGCGACCATGGGCTCGGGGCTATGGGGCATGTACTCGGGCTTCGAGCTATGCGAGTCGGCGGCGATTCCGGGCAAGGAAGAGTATCTGGACTCGGAGAAGTACCAGATTCGCGTCCGCGACTACCACGCACCGGGCAACATCATCGCCGAGATCGCCCAGCTCAACCGCATCCGACGGCAGAACCCGGCACTGCAGACGCACCTGGGCTTCAAGGCCTACATGGCCTGGAACGACAACATCCTCTACTTCGGCAAGCGCACACCAGACCTGTCGAACTTCATTCTGGTGGCCATCAGTCTCGATCCGCACAACGCCCAGGAAGCGAATTTCGAGTTGCCGCTGTGGGAGCTCGGCCTGCCGGATGACGCCCATACCCAGGGCGAGGACCTGATGAATGGCCATCGCTGGAGCTGGTACGGCAAGACCCAGTGGATGCGGATCGAACCCTGGCATCTGCCGTTCGGCATCTGGCGCCTGACCGCACAGGAGCCGGACCCGGACCTCAAGTAATTTCTCGGGCGCAGCTGTTAATTCATTTGAATCATACGTTTATGACGCTTTGTTGATGTGAATTCAGCTGTTGCTCTGCCGTTGCCTAATGCGCCGATCCGGCCTGGGCCTTCACACCGCGACAGGAATGAAGAACATGGCAAAACCGCGCAAACCCGCCGCTTTCATCAAGGACCCGCTCTGGTACAAGGACGCGGTGGTGTATCAGGTGCACCTGAAGTCCTTCTACGACTCGAACAACGACGGCGTCGGTGACTTCCCCGGCCTCATCGAGAAGCTGGATTACATCGCCGACCTTGGGGTGAACACCATCTGGCTGCTGCCGTTCTATCCGTCGCCGCGGCGTGACGATGGTTACGACATCGCCGATTACCGCGGCGTGCATCCGGAATACGGCAGCATGGCCGACGCCCGGCGCTTCATCGCCGAGGCGCACAAGCGCGGGTTGCGGGTGATCACCGAACTGGTCATCAACCACACGTCCGACCAGCACCCCTGGTTCCAGCGCGCGCGCAAGGCGAAGAAGGGCTCGGCCGCGCGGGATTTCTACGTCTGGTCGGATACCGACAAGAAGTACGACGGCACACGGATCATCTTTCTCGACACCGAGAAATCCAACTGGACGTGGGACCCGGTGGCCAAGCAGTACTT
>NZ_JBYCKR010000290.1:0-2336 GCF_057473505.1 Acidithiobacillus sp. TH-A35
GCATCGTCGCCCCCATCAGCGGTCGCATCGGGCTGGCCCAGGTCAAGGCAGGCAACCTGGTCATCGCCAACCAGACACAACTGGCTACTGTCAACCAGATCGCCCCCATTACCGTGAATTTCAGTATTCCCCAGGGCTTGTTGACCGCGGCGCGGCGGGCGCAACAGCAGGCAATCCCCCTGCCGATTAACGACGAGAAGGGGGGTATCGTACTCGCTCAGGGCAAGCTCACTTTCATTGATAACAGCGTCAGTGCGGGGAGCGCCACCATCAGTTTGCAGGCTACCGTACCTAACGCTAACCTCGGCCTCTGGCCGGGACAGTATGTGCAGGTGCAGATGCCGGTACAGCAGGTGGCGCAGGCGACGGTGCTGCCGGTGGGCGCGGTCCAGCAGGGCAGCAGCGGACCCTTTGTCTATGTGGTGCAAGATGGCAAAGCGGTGGATAAGCCGGTGCAGGTGCTCTGGGAATCGGGCACGGATGCCGTGGTACAGGGCGTAGACAAGAGTATTCGGGTGATTTTTCCGCTTCCCGCCCGCCTCTATCCGGGGGCGAAGGTGGAACTCACTGGCCCCCCTGCAGCCACCGGGTCGCATACGGGTCAGCAGAGGAAATCCGCATGAATTTCTCCGCCCTGTTCATTCGCCGCCCGGTGATGACGGTCGTCCTCATTCTCGGACTAGTGCTGTACGGCATTTTTGCCTTTATGAAACTGCCGGTAGCCTTGCTGCCCAGTGTGGACTTTCCGACGGTCATGGTCGCGGCGAGTCTGCCGGGAGCGAGCCCGCAGACCATGGCCAGCGCCGTGGCTACGCCGTTGGAGAAACAGTTTTCCGCCATTCCCGGCTTGTCCTCCATGAGCTCGGTGAACAATCAGGGCTCGACGCGGGTCATCCTGCAGTTTGACCTCAGCCAGAACATTGATGTCGCCACCCAGAATGTCGAAAACGCGGTCACCCAGGCCTCCCACCTGCTGCCGCCGGGCATACCCAGCCTGCCCTTCGTCAAGCAGCTTAACCCTTCGGCGGCACCCATCGAGTTTATTGCCCTCGCCGCGCCCAATATGCCTATCTACCAGCTCAACCAGTACGCGGTAGACAAGGTAGTGCCCGCCATTTCCGGTATTCCCGGTGTCGCCCAGGTGCTGATCTTCGGCGAGCAGAATTACGCGGTCCGCATTCACGCCAACCCCTTTGCCATGCAGGCGCATGGAATATCGCTGCAGGCCCTTACCCAGGCCATTTCCAGTCATAACGTCAACCTGCCGCAGGGCACAGTGCTGGGTGCGGTGCGCAATTATGCGGTGAATGTGCATGGCCAGCTCCATGATGCCCAGGCTTTCGCCGGCATGCCCATCACCTTCGCCAACGGCGCGGTGGTGCCACTCGCGAACATCGCTCAGGTCAGTAATGGCGTGGACAATGATCAGATCGCCAGTTGGATGGGGGGGCAGCGCGCCCTGATTCTCGCCGTAGTGCGCCAACCCAATGCCGACACAGTGGCCATCTCTGACGCTATCCAGAAACGCCTGCCCCTGCTGAGCGCCAGCCTGCCCGGCGGCGCCCACATGACGGTGGTGTATGACAAGGCCGACTATATCCGTTCGGCGGTGGAGGAGGTCGAAGTCACCCTGTTGCTCGCCTCCATACTGGTGGCCGGGGTGCTCTGGCTCTTCCTGCGCCGCGGCAGCCCGACCCTGATCGGCGCGCTGGCGATTCCCGCCTCCATTCTCGGCACCTTCGCCATCATTTACGCGCTGGGCTACACCCTGAATACGCTGACGCTCCTGGCGCTGACCCTGGCGGTGGGCTTTGTGGTGGATGATGCCGTGGTCATGCTGGAAAACATCGCCCGCCATGAGGAAAATGGCGAAGAGCCCTATCAGGCGGCGATCGTTGGCAGCCGCGAGATCGGCTTTACCGTGATTTCCATGACCCTGTCGCTGGCAGTGGTCTTCCTGCCTTTTCTGGTGATGGGTGGCATCATCGGTCGTTTATTTCGCGAGTTCGGCGTCGCTATCGCGGTGGTCATCCTATTGTCCGGGCTGGTATCCCTTACGCTAAACCCCATGCTCTGCGCCCGCTATCTGCGGGTGAAACATCAGGGACAGAGCCGCTTCGAAAGAGGTTTCCTTAGCCTGCGCGACTGGTACGGGCGCAGCCTGCGGGTGGCGCTCAGCCATCGCGGCTGGGTGTATGGCGGGGCCTTGCTGAGCCTGCTGGCCATGATCGGACTCTTTATCCTGCTGCCCAAGGGCTTCATCCCTACCGAAGACAGCGGCATGATCATGGGCAATCTGGAATATCCCCAGGGCATTTCCTTTGCCCAACTCGAAA